>CAYYEC010000078.1:8377-11244 GCA_964470745.1 uncultured Eubacteriales bacterium
CTTAAGGAGATTCCTTGCTTACCCAATCCATTTAATACTCCTAAAAATATTTGCTGCAAGTACATAAACACGCAGGAAAATGCAAGTAAAAACAGTAAACTTCCTATATTCTGATTTTTATATACTGTATCACTTATTTCATTTGGAAAACTAATAAAAATTGCCATGAAGATAAATCCTAATACTGAGGTTAGCTGCAAAGATTTTGAGATTCTATAATTAGCCGTTCTATAGTTTTTTATAGATATAGCCTCAGATATTGCAGGAACAAGCGTTGTAGCTAATGCAGCTGTAACAAGTGACGGGAAAAAAATCAAAGGCATTGCCATACCTGAAAGTTTACCGAATTCCTCCATACTATATCTGTAATCCATTCCGCTCTCGAGCAGCTTTCTTGGTATTAATATCATTTCAATTGCATACATAATAGATGTTATAAACCTATTTGCTGAGACTGGCAATGATATTTTCATTATTTCTTTAAGTATTTTTCTTTTTCTTAATATGGCCGCCCTATCCTTTGTATTTTCTTTTTTCTTTCTCGTCTGATAAACTATTGCAACAACAGCCAAGTTTGACATTTCTCCAATGACCATTCCAACAACTGCGAGTGCACATGCATATTCTAATCCTATTTTTACAAAATATCCTGCCGTTAACACCACTATACTTATTCTTACTATTTGCTCTACAATTTGAGATATAGCTGTTGGTACAACTTCCTGCTTTCCATAGAAGTATCCCTTTATAGCCGAGGCTGCCGCGATTATTGGGATACATGGAATTAATAGTATCATAGAATAGTATGTTCTTCTGTCTTTTAAAATTATATCAACTATAAAATCAATTTTAATATACATGAATATTGATATTATTAATCCCAATGATAATACTAGACCTAGTGCCAAGGATGTTATTCGTCTGAGATTAATATAGTTATGTTTTGCATACTCCTCAGCTACCATTTTAGAAACTGCTATCGATATACCTGAAGTAAGAGTAAGTATTATCAAAGAATAAATAGGCGATATCAATTGAAAAAGACCCATACCCTCTGCACCAATAAGATTTGCTAAATATATTCTATAAAAAAAGCCAAAAATTCTAACTATAAATCCTGCGGCCATAAGTATAATTGCACTACCAACAAAGGATTTTTTGGTCATAATATCTCTATACCTCTAAATGTCGTATTGTCCTATATAATCATATTAATATCAAAAATAACTTATGACCCAATATATTGGTTTTTTTTTTCGAAGTTATGTTAATAATACTAATATATTATATAGAGAGGTATTCAGATGGAAAAAAATAAAGTACTTTTAATAAGCTTCCACAATCAGAAAGCTTTAGGCATAAGATATCTTGAAAAAGCATTAAAATTATCAAATTATCAAGTTCAAATAGTTTTTTTCAAGGGATTTAATAGTAAAACTCCTTCAAAAGCCACCAAATTTGAGCTAAATCTTTTATATGAAACTATTTCAGAATTTAACCCGGGTTTAATTGGCCTTAGTGTAATGACTTCACTCTATTTGGAAACAGTTGAGGAGGTAAATGCTCTACTTAAATCAAAATTTAATATTCCTATCCTGTGGGGTGGTGTTTTTCCTACGCTGTTTCCTGATAAATGCCTGGGATACTGTGATTTTGCAATAAGAGGTGAAGGCGAATATGCTTTAGTTGAATTATGCAACTCTCTTTTTAATAATAGTTCTTATACACAGATAAAAAATCTTGCATTTAAATCTGATAATGGAATTGTCATAAATGATATAAGACCTGTCTGCGAGAATTTAGATGCCTTTGGTTATCCTGAAATCGGAGGAAAGAATAAAATATATATTAATGATGATAAAATTAGTGTGGGAGACCCTTTACTAAACTCAATAAGCTTTGAGCTCTCTGCATCAAGAGGCTGTCCTTTTGCATGCTCCTACTGCTGTTCAGTAAATCTCCACAGGTTATATAAAGGGAAAGGTACTTATGTAAGATTTAGATCAGTATCCAATGTCATTAATGAAATTAAGGAAGCAAAATCAAAAATGAAAAACCTAAAAGTAATACACTTTTGGGATGAAATCTTTTCAGATGATGAAGACTGGATAAATGAATTCACTTTGAAGTATGCTAAGGAAATTAACCTCCCCTTTGAAATATGGGGACATCCTTTAAAGGTAAATAGAAAACTTATTAAGAAGCTGGTAGATATCGGTCTGTACAAAGTGGTAATGGGAATTCAAAGTGGTTCGCCACGGGTAAGAAAAGAGATATTTCACCGAGTTGAGACCCAGGAAGAGATTATTGAAGCTAGTAAAATCCTGTCTGAATGTAGAGTACCTCAGGTTATATACGATTTTATGCTTCAACATCCATTTGAAAATAACGATGATATAAAATATACTTACGATTTGTGTATGGAATTATACCCTCCTTTTGAGCTTCAACTACATGGACTAAATTTTTTGCCGGGAACAGATATAGTTGAAATGGCATTAAAAGAAAATATTTTAACCAGTGATGAATTAAACAAGATTATGTATAGTTCGATTCAGGAACAATATAGTATGTATTGGAGATATACAAACAAGAGCACAATCTCAAACTTCTGGTATAGGTTAATTTATATGACACAGTTCCCCATTGTCAAACCATTAATAAAATATTTTTCCACTGAGCCACATTCTTTTGTTCATATTAAAGAGGCTTTGTGCTTATATAAATTTTGTAAGATTCTAAGTAGAATAAGATATTTTTATAAAAAAGGAGTTTTAGTGCTTAAAAGCATAATATGAGACTAAGCCATGGGGACGGTTCTCAGCCATGGGGACGGTTCTCCTGACTATTATGCATATGCATAATAG
>CAYYEC010000079.1:0-4112 GCA_964470745.1 uncultured Eubacteriales bacterium
GTTGACAGCCGTATTAGCAATAATATTGGTGAAGGCCATGCGGAAGAAACAGTGATGAACGCTGCTAGCGTTCAATTGAAGAGCAAACTTGATAATGCTACAATGGTTCTTCTTTGTGGTGATGCCTATCCCGACTATCTACATAATCTTGGAAGTTATGATATCATTCAGCTTCCCCATCACGGACAGTTGGCAGATGCTAAGGCTATATTTCAAAAGTTGAAAGACGCTGATGCAAAAGACTATCTTGTTAGCGATAACACTGGGTCTGGCACTACAAGCGGCGGTTCAGACGATTTGGTAAAGTATATGAAGGACGAGTGTTATAGCCCTGCGAAGAACACAAAAAACGGAACAATTGACATGCCAGAAGTTAGGTTAGGTGGTGTCGTGGTTACTCCAAAGAGAGAGGGAGTCAAACTCGGTGAAGTGGATCTTAAGCGCTGGTGAGGACATTGCTGTCGATACGAACCAAATTCAAGCTCGAACCAATTATATCCGTCGTGTTACCGGGGCTGACGTGACGGATTGGCAGTATATTCGCATTAACGGGGCAGTAGATAAAAGATACCTTTGCTGTGCGTCAGACGATGCAGTGGATGGTACTTTTATCACTGCCCATATAGGCGATGTAATTAATCTTTGCAACCTACGGCAAGTCTGTGAAAGCAAGATAATTATTGCGAACACTTGTATTTGGACGAAAATGGTGGATAAAAATTTATTACGACGAATGCATAGCACCAACCCAAATGTTGAGTTGTATTTTGCGATACAGGAGTTATCAATAGATGCCACTCGTACATTTAGGCAGTCAACGACATTGTTAAATGTTGGAGAGTTCGGGTTTCAGACATCACTGTCCGAACGCAAGCTATTTAGAAATAGAAATAAAGGATTTGAGGAAGCATTGAAAGAGTCTTTCAAAAAGGTTTCTCCAATCATATTTTTAGGAGAATAAAATGCAGAACATCGAGTATGTAAAAAACTATAAGGAAAAAGAGTTGCGACAGTATGTAACTGCCTTTCTTCTTGTTGCTGTTGCATCGGTAGGTTTTCAAACGCAGCTTGCAGGTGATGACGTGGCTTCGTTGCTCTCTCTGGTTCAGATGGTTATCATAGATATCCTTATCGGAGCAATTTGTGTTTTAGTATTTGTCTTGAATGAGTTATGGTCTGACAAGGCAAAAACAAGGATTGCGTATAGAGAACTGCCAAGTGATACCGTTTTCGCTGATATTGCGGGCAACAAATTAGATGCGACTGGATTTGACCTTGATAAAGCCAAGGTAATGTTTGCTGAGCTGTCTGCCGCACCCCCAGCCAAGCAGACTGCGGAATGGAATGTTCTTTTGCGAAAGAGTCGTGACGATGAAGGCGGTAATGTTGTTGAAGCCGAACGTTTGCAACTCATGACTCGCGATATTTGTATGTCCACGTTTTCGCTTCTCATAATGACTGTCATAGCAGTAATTGTGTTAGCCGTCTGGAGAAATAATATGTACGAGGCAATAAACACATTATGGCTACCCATAGTCTATCTTCTTGTTATGATGGTTATAACAAGAAAGGCTGCACAGAACAGAGCCAGGCGCTTTGTGGCATTGGTCATCAAGAATGCTGTTCAGGATTGCAAAGGCGGTGTTATTCAGAATAAAAGCGCGGTAAACTGAAACAAAATATTCTGGCAACACTTTGGCAACAAAAAATCAGAGAGCCCAGAACATATGGATAATTGATGCAACCAGAATAGCAGAAACCATGAAATCTAAACAGAATTGTTTAGATTATGTTTCGGGTAATTGAATGGGAATAAGAAAAACAATTAAGAATTAAGGTTAAGGTTGAGAAGAAAAAATTCAAAATCTTAACCTTAGCTTTTTTTGTGGGTTGTTATGGAAAAAGCTAAGATAATTTTTTAGTAAAAATAAATGTTTATATTGCAAAGAGAAGAATAACATTGTATACTTATTAATATAATATTAATAAGTATCGGATGAATGGGAGGGAGTATTTGATGGCATATTTACTGGGTGTCGATATTGGGACTTCAGGCACAAAAACGGTTCTGTTCGACGAAACAGGCAATACTGTGGCAAGTGATCTTCAGGAGTATCCTTTATATCAACCTAAAGTAGGATGGGCAGAACAGGATCCGGAAGATTGGTGGAAGGCTACTTTTACTTCAATTAATAATGTTATATTAAAAAGTGGCGTAAATTCAGCAGATATTAAAGGCTTAGGTTTATCTGGTCAAATGCATGGAGCAGTACTTTTAGATAAGGATAATAAAGTATTAAGGAAAGCAATTATTTGGTGTGACCAGAGGAGCAGTAAGGAATGTGATCAGATAACATCACTGATAGGTAAAGAAAGACTTATCGAGATAACTGCCAATCCTGCGCTAACAGGATTTACGGCTTCAAAGGTTATGTGGGTAAAAAATAATGAACCGGATATTTTTGAGAAGGCAAGAAAGATATTGCTTCCAAAGGATTATGTTAGATTTAAACTTACAGGCGAATTTGCTACAGAAGTTTCTGACGCTAGTGGGATGCAATTTATGGATATTCCTAAAAGGCAGTGGAGCGATGAGGTCCTAGCAAAATTAGGCATTGATAAGAGCTTTCTGGCTGATTTGTATGAATCTCAAGAGGTTAGCGGTAAAATCAATTCAAGCGCTTCTGATTTGACAGGTCTTAAAGTTGGGACACCTGTTGTAGGTGGAGCAGGGGACCAGGCAGCCGGTGCAGTTGGAAATGGTATTGTAAAAAATGGTGTTATTTCTTCTACAATAGGAACATCAGGAGTTGTATTTGCATATTCCGATAAGGTTACAATTGATCCAATGGGAAGAGTACATACTTTTTGTCATGCAGTACCAAATACCTGGCATGTTATGGGAGTTACTCAGGGAGCCGGATTATCATTAAAATGGTTTAGAGATAATTTCTGTATCGAGGAAAAAAGAACTGCAGAATTAATGAAAATTGACCCTTATGTTTTAATGGATCAAGAGGCTGAAAAAGTACAGGCAGGATGCAGTGGGCTTATTTATTTACCATATATGATGGGAGAAAGAACTCCTCACCTTGATCCTAATGCCAGAGGAGTATTCTTTGGTTTGTCAGCAAAACATGAAAAGCAGGATTTATTAAGAGCTGTAATGGAAGGTGTAGTATATAGCTTAAAAGACTGTCTGGAAATTATAAAAGAAATGGGTGTAGATGTTAGTGAAGTAAGGGCTTCTGGTGGTGGCGGAAAGAGTAAGTTGTGGAGGCAGATGCAAGCAGACGTATTTGGAACATCAATTAATACTATTAATTCCAGTGAAGGTGGTGCTCTGGGAGTTGCACTTTTAGCAGGAGTTGGAGCTGGAATATATGATAGCATTCCACAGGCTTGTGAGGCAACCATAAAAGTTAAAACAAGCCAAAGTCCAAACAATGAGTTAAATGAAAATTATGAGAAATTCTATAGTATATATAAACAATTGTATAAGTCTTTGAAGAATGATTTTAGTGATTTGGCAGAGTTGGTGTAATAGGAAAGGGGAGATTCCACTGTATTATGGGTCATTCTTTCTGTGGAATGTCACCATGGAAAAGAGGCTTTGAAGTATAAGTGGAATAAAACATATAAACTATGAATAAGGTGGATTAGGTTTATGAGGAAGAAGACTGGGAATAACCAATTTTTAAAACAATTCAATCAGGCTGTTATTTTGGATTTAATAAGGACAAATAAGTCCATGTCGAAAATCCAGTTAGCAGAAAGTACAGGACTTTCTCCTACTGCTGTTGGAGTAATAACATCCAGTCTTTTAGAGGACGGATATATACATGAAACCGGGATAGGCGAGTCCAAGGGCGGAAGAAGGCCGGTTTTACTTGAACTAAAGCCGAAATCCTTTTATTCAATAGGAATCGAAATAGATTTAAAATATGTAAATATTGTTTTAGTAGATACAACAGGAGAAGTAATTTCTGAAAATCAGACAAAAATAAATGGAGACATGCAATTTGCAAATATATTGAATGTAATTGAGGATGAAATAAAAAAATCATTAGAGTCAGATTCTATATCAATTGAAAAGTTACTTGGAATAGGTG
>CAYYEC010000079.1:4122-11027 GCA_964470745.1 uncultured Eubacteriales bacterium
GCGAAATTATTCTAGCTCCGAATCTAGGATGGGAATGTGTTGATATCAAGTCTAAATTAGAAGAAATATTTAAGGTATCGGTATATGTAGAAAATGAAGCAATGTCATCAGCTATATGTGAAAATTGGATAGGCCTATGTCAAGGCACAGACAATTTTGTTTGTATAAATATTAAATCTGGCATTGGTGCTGGAATATTTGCTAATGGGAAAATATATAGAGGTGCTGGCGGAAGCGCTGGTGAGGTTGGTCATATTGTAGTTGATGAAAGTGGCCCAAAGTGTGGATGTGGAAATTACGGCTGTCTTGAGACTGTAGCTTCTACTGCAGCCATTGTGGAGAATACAAAAAAAATAGTAAGACAAGGTGTAGATTCTATATTAAATAATATTGAGGACATCGAGAATTTAGATATAGACTATATAATAAAATCTGCAAGAAAGGATGATGAAGCATCTAGAAGTGTTTTAATGGAATCTGCAAGATATATAGGAATTGCAATCTCAAATATAGTAAATACACTTAATCCATCAAAAATAGTATTAGGAAAGTCATTTATAAAATATGCAGATTTGGTTATGGAAGGTATAAAAAGTATAGTTGCAAGAAAGGCTCTTAAGGCACCTGCATCTAAGGTTGAAATAACAGCATCTGAAATAGGAGAAAAGTCCTCAACCTTAGGAGCTGCTATTATCCCGCTTAAGGTGTTGTTTGGGAAGTGAGTAAAGATTAAGATTGAGACAAAGATGATAGTAGAAAATGAGACATGGGGACGGTTCTTGCTGTCTCATATGATCTTCATGAGACTGAAAGATGAGACTTGGGGACATTCCCTCCTAATTAGAATTTCTTAAGTCTCAGAGGGTGTGTCCCCATGTATCATCTTTGGGATGTATAGTAATAATTATTAAAATAAAACGGAGGTTTTAATTATGTCAGAATATTTTAAAAATGTATCAAAAATCGCTTATGAAGGAAAGGATTCAGATAATCCTTTAGCGTACAAGTATTATAATCCTGATGAAGTAGTTGCAGGAAAAACTATGAAGGATCACCTCAGATTTGCTGTTGCTTACTGGCACACATTTCAAGGAACAGGTGGAGATCCATTTGGTCCTGGAACAGCAGTTAGACCATGGGATGGAATTAGCAATGCAATGGATTTGGCTAAGGCTAAAGTTGAAGCAAACTTTGAGTTCTGTGAAAAATTAGGAGTTCCTTTCTTCTGCTTCCATGATAGGGATATTGCCCCTGAAGGAGCAAACTTAAAAGAAACAAATAAAAATCTGGACGAAATTGTTAGCATTATTAAAGAGCGTATGAAATCAAGCAGTGTTAAACTGCTTTGGGGTACAACAAACGCATTTTCAAATCCAAGGTTTGTACATGGAGCTTCTACTTCATGTAATGCAGATGTATTTGCTTATGCTGCTGCTCAAGTTAAAAAAGCTATGGAAGTTACAATGGAGTTAGGAGGGCAAAACTATGTATTCTGGGGTGGAAGAGAAGGGTATGAAACTCTCTTAAATACAGACATGAAATTAGAATTGGACAATATGGGAAGATTTCTTAATATGGCAGTTGAATATGCAAATGAAATCGGATTTAAAGGACAGTTCCTAATAGAGCCGAAGCCAAAAGAGCCAACAAAACACCAGTATGATGTAGATACAGCTACAGTAATTGGTTTCTTAAAGACTCATGGTCTTGATCCATATTTTAAAATGAACATTGAAGCAAATCATGCTACACTGGCTGCTCATTCCTTCCAGCATGAGCTTCATGTTTCTAGAATAAATGGAATGCTTGGCAGTATTGATGCAAATCAAGGTGATTTAATGCTAGGATGGGATACAGACCAATTTCCTACAAACATCTATGATGCAACTTTAGCAATGTACGAGGTACTAAAAGCCGGTGGATTTACTACTGGTGGTTTGAACTTTGATGCTAAAGTAAGAAGAGCATCCTTTGAGCCAGTAGATTTATTCTATGGACATATAGCTGGTATGGACACATTTGCGAAAGGACTTAAAATAGCTTATAAGATTATTGAAGATGGAAAAATGGACAAATTTATTGAAGACAGATATTCAAGTTATACTACTGGTATTGGAAAAGATATCATAGAGAAAAAAGTTGGATTCAAAGAGCTTGAAAAACATGCTTTGGAAAATGAGCCAAAGAATGTTTCTGGTAGACAGGAAATGCTTGAGTCTATACTTAATAAGTATATATTAGAAGCTTAGTATTAAAGAAAATAAGCAAAGCACTATCTTTTATAATAAAAAATAATGTTTTGCTTATTTTCAGTTACAGTTCAGAGGTTAAAAACAAAAGGAAAAAGCAGCGAAGGAATCTTAGGGACGGATTCTGATGATTCCGTAGCAAAGCGGAGGACTGAAAGGAAATCAGCAGAACCGTACCCTATGATACCGTAGCGGAAGTATTTGCACTACCTCTGAACTGTAACTATTTTCATATGGGTAATTATTAAAAAAGTAAGTTGATGTGTTGATTTTATTTAGTTTAATGATATAATTGATTAAAATGTACTAAAAATTAAAGAATTATCGTATTAAATAAGGAGAATATAATGGAAAACAACGATATAAGGGATTATAAGTATAAGATGGATAAGGTTGAACGCTACTTTTCTTTTATAACACTTATTGTTTTCTTACTTACATTTAAAGGCACTTTAGGATTTATTATATTTATGGTCTTTGCGGCAATTGTTTTTGCATACTACTTCATATTTTATAAAAAGAGGCCTTTATATTTCAGTATTAATGGAGAGGAAATTACAGCAAGTCAAGGATTGCTATTTAAATTGGAGTTGTTCAAGATTTTTGATTTAGATACAGTTAGAAAACTTGAAAATAGAATTGAATTAGTTCTTAAAGACGGAAAAAAAATTATTCTATTAAAGATTTTATTAAGTGATAATGACTACAATGAGATATATAATGAACTGATTCAACGGATATCTGGTAAGTTAAATGACTAAGTGTGAAATTTTCGGTACTCACTAGGGGAAACGCCTTTGATTTTCTTAAACATTTTAGAAAATAGTAAAGGATCATTATATCCAACGGATCTAGAGATATCTCCAATGGACAATAAATTATTACTCATCAATTCACAAGCTTTATTAATTCTGAAATTAACTAAAAATTCCTGGGGAGATGTATTCAAAATAGATTTAAAAATTGAGCCCAAATAGCTTTTATCCAGTCCTATGTAGTTTGCTATATCTGAAATCTTTATTTCTCTTGAATAGTTCATTTGAATATATTCTACAGTATTTTTTACATAGTCATGTTTTTGATTTTGTGTTGGGTTTTTAGTATTTTCATCAGAATTATCAATGAGTAAGTATAAAAAAGAATATAGTAAGCTTAATAGTCTTATTTCTCTACTTTTTTTCAGATTCCTAGAAAGAATCATATCTTCAAAGCACGTTTTCATCATGTCATTTTTTTTATTTGTATAAATTGGATTGTCGAATGAGTGGTTTGCTTCAGTTAAATAGGACTTAGCTTTTAAACCATGAAAACCGACCCAAGTATAATGCCATGGTTCAAAAGAATCTGCCTTATAGTAAGTTACTACATCAGGACATATTAGAAATCCTTGACCTTCATTTAATTCATAAGTTTTACTACCAACCTGGAAAAATCCTTTTCCACTTAAAACATAATGAACTAGAAAATGGTCCCTAATTGCAGGGCCAAAGAAGTGGTCGGGGGCACAATTTCCTGAGCCGCACTGATACATATTTAAATCAGTATTATTTAAACTGTAAAAAGAATCTATAGTAATAGTCATATTTACTCCTTTAAATCTAAAATAAGATATATCTAGAATTATACCATATTTAGATAGTATGATGCCATTTAATTTTGCTGAAATAGTAGTAAAATTTAATTATAAATAATATCCGAACTGGGGGTTTTCTAAAATGCCAAAAATTACGTTCATGGGAGCAGGTAGTACTATATTTGCAAGAAATGTTTTAGGAGATTGTATGCAAACTCCTGCATTGAGAGATTCAGAAATTGCTTTATTTGATATTGATGAAAAAAGAATGAAAGAATCTGAGCTTATGCTAAGCAATATTAATCAAAATAGTGGTGGACATGCCCAAATAACATCTTATACAGATAGAAAAGATGCATTAAAAGGAGCCAATTATGTTGTAAATGCAATACAGGTTGGTGGTTATGATCCATGTACAATTACAGATTTCGAAATTCCTAAAAAGTATGGCTTACGTCAAACAATTGCAGATACCTTAGGAATAGGTGGTATATTCAGAACACTCAGAACTATACCGGTTATGCTTGATTTTGCAAAAGATATGGAAGAAGTTTGTCCGGATGCATGGTTTTTAAATTATACTAATCCAATGGCTATGTTAACAGGTTCAATGCTGAAAGCTACAGGTGTTAAGACTGTAGGACTATGCCATAGTGTTCAAGTTTGTGCTGAACATTTGCTTAAAGATCTTGATATGAGTATTGATAATATACAATGGAAAATAGCTGGTATAAATCATATGGCCTGGCTATTAGAGATAACAAGAGATGGAAAAGATCTTTATCCTGAAATAAAGAAAAGGGCTCTGGAAAGACCAACACCTCATAATGATATGGTTCGTTATGAAATGATGAAGCAATTTGGATATTATATTACAGAGTCAAGTGAACACAATGCAGAATATCATCCATATTTTATAAAAAGTAAGTACCCTGAATTAGTTGAAAAATTTAATATTTCTCTTGATGAATACCCAAGAAGATGCATTGAACAGATTAAAGGCTGGGAATCAATGAGAGATGAAGTTTTACATGATAAAGAATTAAAACATGAAAGAACTCACGAATACGCTTCTTATATCATGGAGGCAATGGAGACAGATGTTCCTTATAAAATAGGAGGAAATGTTATAAACAATGGTTTGATTACAAATTTACCGAAGGAAGCTTGTGTTGAGGTACCCTGTCTTGTAGACAGAAGTGGAGTAACACCTTGCTTTGTTGGAGATTTGCCACCTCAATTGGCAGCACTTAATAGAACTAATATAAATGTACAGCTATTGACAATTGAAGCTGCTTTGACATTAAGAAAAGACTATATATATCATGCTGCTATGCTTGATCCACACACAGTTTCCGAGCTATCTATTGATGATATTAAATCAATGTGCGATGATTTGATAGAAGCACATGGGGATTGGCTACCGAAGTATAAGTAAGAAGTAAGAAGTAAGAAGTAAGAAGTAAGAAGGATTTAGCTCCTTATACTTCTTATTTTTTAAATAGAATAACGTTGAAGTAAATAAGAATGTATGGTATAATGGACTCGAGACCACAAATGTGAGGTAGATAGTATGGTTACAAGAGAAGATGTCGCAAAATATGCAGGAGTATCTAAAAGCACGGTTTCAAGAGTACTTAACAATAGTGGATACGTATCTGATGAAAATAGAAAAAAGGTTGAGAAGGCAATAGAGAAGCTTGAATATAAGCCAAATCTGATTGCACGTAGTTTAAAAACTCGAGAAACAAAGCAAATCCTTTTTCATGCTCCCCAGTTACTTAATCCTTTCTATACTGAAGTATATTATGGCATGGAAGGATACGCTATGAAAGAGGGATATTCAATAGTTGTTAGTAATATTTGTGATGAAAGTACCATATTACAGAGACAATTTGACGGGATTATAATGTCCTATGTAGATAATCAAATTATTGAGTTGATTTCAAAAGTGAAAATACCTGCTGTTGTAACAAATTATTCTTCTAAGCCTTTAGATGTCCCTTATGTAGGAATAGATATAGAGAAAGGCGCACAGATTGTTATTGACTATATTAAGAAGAATAAACATAAAGATATAGGATATATAACTAATCTAAATAGTGAAATAGATATTAGATCAAATGTTTATAAAAGCAATCTTGGAGATAGATTAGAAGTTGTTATTGATAAAGAAAGTAAAAATGATTTTGAAGCAGGATATAATGCAGCATACAAATTATTATCGGCATACTCTGATATTACTGCACTAATTGCCTTCAATGATAGTATGGCAATAGGGGCAATGAATGCAATTAAGAGCTTAAAGCTCAAGATTCCAAAGGCAATATCGGTCATGGGATTTGATAATATTATTCAATCTCAATATACTATACCACCTCTTACAACTATAGATATACCTAAAAGACAGTTAGGCGAAGAAGTAGTTAAAATGTTAATTGACTTAATTCAAGAGAAAGCTGTAAAAGGTAAGATTCTTGAAACAACACTTGTTAAACGCTCAAGCATTAAAAAATTATAAAAATTTTTCACTATGTGGACACGAGACCATATAGCTAATTAATAGAAAAGGAGAGGATTTAAATGTATTTTGGAGCAGATTATTATCCAGAGCATTGGCCTAAAGAAAGATGGGAAATAGATGCAAAATTGATGAAAGAAGCTAATATAAATATTGTTAGATTAGCTGAATTTTCATGGGTATTAATGGAACCTATTGAAGGGAAATTTGATTTTTCATGGCTAGACGAAGCTATAGAGGTACTTTCTAGGAACGGTATAAAAATTGTTATGTCTACGCCTACGGCTACACCACCTAAATGGATAATGGATAAACATTCTGATATCTATCAAATGGATAAATTTGGAAATGTCCGGGGTTTTGGAGGCAGGAGGCATTATTGTTTCAATAATAAAATCTATCAAGTATATACAAAGACAGTAGTTGAAAAAATGGTTAAGCATTATAAAGATAATAAAAATATTGTTGCCTGGCAAATTGATAATGAATTTGGCTGTCATGATAATTTTTGCTACTGCAATAATTGTTTACAAGCATTTAAAGTATGGCTGCAGAAGAAGTA
>CAYYEC010000080.1:0-10961 GCA_964470745.1 uncultured Eubacteriales bacterium
TGCTTATTGTATACCCGTTACCATCGAATATTCCATTAAATGGAATACCGCTATTTCCTATTGGCTCCCACTCTTCTCCTTCTAGGTCTATATCCCTTACAACAATATAGTTTGAACTCAACGAATCCTTAACCTTAAGAAGATGTTTTTTATTCTTAATTACATATGGATCATTAATAGTTCCAGTACCACCATATGGCATTATAGTTTCTATTTTTTCAACAGTATTTCCTGCATTATCAGTACAATTTACTGAAATAATTACATCTTCAGAAGTTAAATCAATAACAGTCCCAGCATTTGACTCAACTCCATTAATATAAACTGTAGAATTACCTATATCTGATGTACTATCACTGGTATTATATGACAATGTATATGAATCTCCTGCTATTGGGTCATCAGGTATATCAATTGTTACTACAGGAGCTGTTTTATCAATTTTTATTTCTTGTGTAATGGTAGTAAGATTACCGGCTAGATCATAAACATTAATTGATATATTGTTTATTCCCTCTTGATTTATGACCAATGAATTAGTGCAAGGCTGTGCATTAGCTCCATTTATTGAATACTCCATTCTATCAATTCCAGATTGATTGTCCAATGCATTAATATTAATGTTTACATCGGATGTGTACCAGTTATTATTTCCTAAATCACCAGATACACTTAAGCTAGCAGTTGGATTTGTTTTGTCGATTTTTATTTCAGAAACAATGGGATCTTCACTATTTCCGTTTATATCTTCTGAAAATGCTGATAAATAGTTTATTCCTTCTGAAATAACAGTAAAAGGTGTTCTATACGTATCAAATGTATCATTTAAAGCATATTCCGTTTTAAATACACATGTACCTGAATCTACAGAAGCTAACTCAACATTAACATCTGATTTATACCAGCCATTTACACCTTCAGTACCATTTAAATTAATTGATGTCGTTGGTGCAATATCATCTTCATTATTAACATTGTTTACAATACTTGTCGGGTAAATAGTTTGGTCAATTATACCATCATTTTCGTTATCTACTTCAAGTTTAAATCTTTGTGTTGCATCATCCACAACATGAATTTTAGTTGTTGATGTAACTGGAATATCTTTGAACAATACTATTGCTTCTCTATCATAACTCATATCCTCTGTTTCTGAATAATCAGAAATATCCAACGTGAAATATCCATTATCTTTTCCAGTAAGTGTTACGTCATAGTTTTGACCCATATCTACGCTTGCTATCTTTGTATGACCTACTATTTCAAAATTTGAGTGAGGTATTTGAGTCTCAGTGAATCCTTCATACTGGTCTTCTCCCGAATTTTCAGCTAGACCTAGATGATTATTATCTTGGTCATATATATCTATATCTACTGGACTGTGTACATAATAAACTCTTTTATCAGTTAAAGGCTTAGGCTCTCTACTTATTCCTTCTGGTAGTGAATTATTATCAACTTGCTCACTAAGAATATCAATTACCATATTTTGAACACCATTATCTCTAAAAATTGATGCATGGCAAAATCCAAAAAAGAAATCTAAGAACGGATTTGGGTCAAAACTGCCATTTGTATAATATAGATTAGTATAAGTTTGATCTTCGAGAACACATTTCCCCATAGTTGCACTAAGTGTTGGAACCGTCCCATCAGAATCCAATATTTCCTTTTTATCCACTTCTAAATTTAAATTCCACTCACCAGCATCATTAAGATTATCCCACACCAGATTATACTTCTGAGTCATAACATTTCCATATCCAACTAATACATAATGGTCTACATTATTATAATCGGTGCTATTTAAAAAATCTATATTATTTAAATCCTCTCTTACTTTCTTAGAGTTATAAGATTCATAAATATCATAATTAATATAGCTACTTTTTAAATTTCTATATCCCAATAAATCATAGATACTTAAATAAGATGAATCTGCAAATGAGAAGTTTTCAGTATAATAGTCTTCAATCTCTGCTGGTATGGAAAAGTTCTTATATAAGATCTTTTTGGGAAGATTAATATTATACCCTACATTTGGCACCTTTTCTATTATTTTTTCACTAAAATATGCAGATTCTTCCGATATAGAATTTATATATGATTTCAACGGTAATAATTGGTATAAAGCTTCACAATTTTTAGAAAATTCCTTTACATCCTCCTTATCCTTCCTTGCAGGTACATCAATTTCACCTGAATATAGAGCAGATATAGGTAGCAATGATCCGTAATATGGAGTTCCTCCAGTTATAAACTTATCTACTTTATGATTTGAGCTATTTTCAATAATATATAACTTTGCGACTATCCCTCCCATACTATGTGCAACAATATCAACTTTAGATGCTGATAGTCTATTTAAAAACTCTTTTAGCTTATTTGCAGAAATTAAGTTATCAAGTCTCCAATCATATAAAAAAGGTATAACAAGATACCCCTCTTCAATTAATCTTTTTTCGAATGAACCATATGGTATATCATACATAAATGTATTTTTTGTAACAAATATATTGTTAATAGATTCACCATATCCATCTAAAAATAGCATAGGAAGATGTTCTCTAACTGATGCAACTTTTGCCATTCCTGGAATCCATCGTAAAACACCATCTGAAGTTTTTAGCCCTGCACCTGTAACTCCATTAATAATAATTACAGGCTTTAAAGATGGATAAGAAACTGTATTTGTCCCTGATGAATATATTATAGATTTATCATCGGCATCCCTAACATCAATTTTATAACTCATTGTTTTACTTTTTAACTCATTTATATGATCACTAAACTTATCATTTTCATATTTCGAATCCGTGTCCAAAATATACTCTCTATTAACATACAGATTTTGAGGATCATTTAAGGTTTCACAATACCATGTTTCTCCATTTTCATCTGCAAAATATGGATAAGAATATGGATATGATATATTATCTGTAATACTTCTATCTGTAACATAAAATTCATATACATCATTTGAAACTTTTGTATAAAATAAATTATATGGTTTTAAGGGATATTCATGTTGAATAGTGCTAAGTTCGCCAGTATCAAGTGCTATCAAAATCGAAGGATATCCCGAGCTTGAAATATAATTACTATCATTTACCTTTACCGTACCACTTAATAGAAATCCCTCTTGCTCATATTTATTTCCAAGAGTATTTGTTGCAAGCGATGTCGGAAGTAAATTATCAAACATTATCTCAAATGGCTCTGGAGTAGGTGTAGGCACTGGTGTAGGAGTTGGAGTAGGCGTGGGCGTCGGAGTTGGTGTAGGTGTAGGTGTTCTGGTGTAGCCGATGGTTGAATCTCTACAATAACCGTAGATTCCATATCCCAAATCGGGTCAGTATCAGTACAATGAAAATGTACTTTATATGTTCCTACATCATTTAAAATTCCTGTCCCGCATGTAAAAGTCATCTCAACATTTGCATATATAGGAGCTTGTATTACTCCTGTATGAATTATTGTATATGGATCATTTTCATTATAAATTGTTACTTCGCAATCAGAGTCTAAATGATCAGTATCAAAAGTAACACGGACAGACACGCTTTCCCCTTGATAGATATTCTGTATTTCATCATTTGGATTTACAACTCCATTGATAGCAATGTTACCATCACTATCACTTCCATTATTTTCAGAAGAATCATCATCTCCCTCATCAATAATATCAGAATTAATATTCTTTAAAGCATTTTCAGCATTAGGAAGCCCTTTACCATATATATTATTGTCTCCAATGTTTGTTGCACTATTACACATCAGGTTTTTAAGCTGTCTATTTGTCAGTTCATTATTTGCATCGAGTAATTGAGCAGCTACCCCAACTACATGTGGAACAGCAGCAGAAGTACCATTAATTGTAACTGTTGAATTGTTTAAAGATGTTGATACTACTCCAACTCCCGGTGCAACCAAATCTATTTCACTTCCTCTATTAGAAAATGAAGCAATTTGATTATCAGCATCTACTGCGCCAACACAAATAACATTGCCATATGCTGCTGGATAATTAATTGAGTTTTCATTACCGTCATTCCCAGAGGAAGCAATCAACAATATACCATTATCATAAGCAATATCTATGGCTTCTTTTAATATTTGAGAATTTACTGTTCCTCCAAAGCTCATTGAAATAATATCTATATCATTATCTATTGCCCATTGAAGCCCTTCAATTATATTACTATATGTTCCTTGACCATTACTATCAAGCACCTTAACAGAATACAAATTAATTTTTGGAGCAACCCCTAATAGTCCTTCATTATTTTGTATTGCTGAAAGAATCCCTGCCATTGAAGTACCATGTCCATTATCATCAGAATAGCTTTCAATTCCCTCAACACAGGATACTCCATCTTTAACATACAAGTCAGTATTATTTAAATCAATTCCGGTATCAAAAATTGCAACATTTATTCCTTCTCCCATGTATCCTTCATTATGTAAATATACTGCATTGACTACACTTACATTCCATGGTACAACATCACCAGTTTTAATAATCTGGCTATCTTCTTCAACCAATTCAACATCTTTGTCTTTACTTAATTCCTTGATTGATAAATCATCAGCTTCTAAGACATGAATATTAGTGTTTCTAAGTTTCTTTACAAATTTCAGACTTTTGTCTATCTTATCTATCTTTTTATTTATATCTTCTGAATTATCCTTCATTTTTACAAGTACTTTTTTTAGTGTACCTGTTTTTTTTTCATTCTTTATCTGAGCAGAAAAAGCAGAACTCTGAAAAACAAAAATAAACAAACATAGTATTATGAGCAAAATATTTGAAAATTTACGCAAAAAAATCGCCTCCAGAAAAATTATTTTATTAAAATTACTTTAAGAATTATAGACCAATAAAACTATAAATAGTATATTAACAGTAAAAAGTATAATTGCAAAAACTCTAAATTTTATAAAAGTTAAAGCCATAATTACAATACAAATAATTAAGTATGTCCAAAATGAGCTATGTGATGTACCTAATAAATTTTATATAAACTCAGGTGGATATATAAAAATATATTTAAACAAATATACCCCTATTAATATCCCACAAATAGTTTGAGTTAAATAATTTAATGTTTTTAACATAAATCACCACTCCTATCTTATTGGTATATATTACTTCTCTTTGTAACTAGCTACAATATTTATAATATCATCTCTTTCACGTGACATGGTCACAATATTTTACATAATAATCACTTTACACTAAAAAAACGTGACAATGTCACGTTTTTTAGAATATACATAACTAATTAAAATAAAAATGCCTTTCTGAAAAAAGCACAAGTAAGATAATAACGAACTATGTATAGGGGGAATATAAAGACCAAGTTAGACATTTTATAAAAAAAGGAAGGAAACCTTAAAGCAAAACTTAGCAGATTCAAAAGAACTCCATGGATTTTATTACTATAGATTGCGCGGATTAGAAGGTTTGCTTACTGCAGCAGTACAAATTATCAAAAAGATTTCCAAATTACTGGCAGTACAGCATTCATTAAGGTGTCTATATAAAATTCCTCATTTAATAGGTAGATTACCACTTCCAATCTTCCAAAATACAATACAAATGTAAAATACTTTAATTGATTAAAGTACCAATTTCATTTTAATACTAAAAAGATGACATAAATATAATAAAGTAGATAATTATTAAGCTGTTTAAGATCAGTAAAATAATAGAAAGATATTTTGCCTTATTTGTTTTGTATAAATCAATTAAACATAGCAAAAAAGAAATAATAATAGAACCAATAAACCCGGAAAAATCAGGAAACACAGGTCCCCAACCAGCCTCAGTTGGTGTTTTATATATTATATATAGAGAAAAAGCAAAACAAAATAATGAAATTAAACTTATAAATGAGACTCGAAGGTTTTTATTAGTTTTTTTATTCATGATATATTCCTCCTCTTAATTTCTTAAAATAATTATTAAAACGGAAATCTAAAAGTGAATATAGAAAAATACCAAATAATAAAAGAGATAAAATAAATGATGCAATAATAAAATTTATGGTAAATACAACTATAACATTAGTTACATCATCTTCTAACATAAAGTAATTAACATTGAAATTATCATTTGTTTTTTATCCTCATTATTATTTTTTAAGTTCATTTCCATACCTCCAAAATATATTTACATTACCTGAGTATCTGAATAAAAGACAACCTGAATACAAATACTATGTTTATTTCAACTCTCACAAAACTCCTATTGCTCCAGTATCACCTGTTATAATTGCATAAATTAAAATAATAATACCTAAACATATCCAACTTAATATATACAGAAATAATGTAAACAAAGATGCTTTAATAATATATTCTTTTGACTTACTCTCTTTTAAATTATATTTTTTAGTATTATCCATCTTGCTAAAAAATAACATACTAAAGGTAAAATAAATTGCATTTAAAATCACTTCCTTTCTGTTTAGAATCCATTTATCTGATTCTGTGAAATATATATTATTGCAAATGTAGTTACAATAGCATTTAATAAAATAAAAAGTAAATCTCTACCTACAATTTTCGTATTATTTATTTTTTTAATTTTTATTATATTTGAAATAA
The DNA here is from genome assembly GCA_964470745.1 of uncultured Eubacteriales bacterium. Taxonomy (GTDB): domain Bacteria; phylum Bacillota; class Clostridia; order DSM-8532; family CAYYEC01; genus CAYYEC01. Next base: position 6,613 of record CAYYEC010000080.1, read on the forward strand.
AATAACCAACGGATATACTCTCACCAAAATAATTGAACGGTGGAATTATAGCACCCAGTCCTAAAACTGCATTCTGAACTATAATACCTATAACAATTATTAGTAAATGAATAATAGGCTATAAACCTATTATGTACATGAAAAGATTTCTTTTATTTATCCTGTTTAACTGGGCACCTATTAATGCTAATAAAGTTACAGAAGGAGCCCAAAAATATATAGGAACTTTATGAGAAAATAGTATATTAAAATCATAATGAGTAAAAACTTTATATCCAAAAAATATACTTGTAATTAGTATAGTAAAGAAAATTATTAAATTTATAAACTTATCTTTTATATTTTTATCCATTTTTTAAATAACCCCAAATTAATATAAAACCAAAAACTTCCAATTTCTTAATGAATGTATTGCTAAAATGATAAAAATAATAATTAGTACATTAATAATAAGTACGCCCACTGAGATAAACCTTAAAATACCTTTTGGAAACAACCATCGGATAGATAAAGTCAAAGATATCAAAAGCATAATAAAAAAACACCAATAACAACCTCAAATTCATCAGCTGGAATACTGTTTATTAATAATTATTATACATTACCATACCTCCTAATATTTTGTATCTTTAATCATTAGCTACTATATACTATCATATATATTGCGTGATATGGTCACTTTGTTTTACATAATACTTACTTTGTAATAAAAAAATGTGGCATTATCACATTTTTATTTTAAAGATAAATACTTATCAAACGCGTTTTGGACTTGCACTCTTTTCAAATTCTATAGTTAAAGATAATTTTCTCCTCTTGCATTATTTAATCGTCAATTAGAAACTTTTGTAACTAGAATGGAAATCTAAAAGTAAATGAACATAGCAACCAAATTATAAATATAATAATACATACATTTATAATTAATATAATAATTGATAGAATCCTAAACATACCTTTTGAGAATAAACCAAAAATTGACGACATAAACGACATAACAAGAAAAAATATGGAACTTTTATAAATATGTTCAAAATTATTCCCTGTCACATACTTATTACTTACTATTACATAAAATAAAAATAAATATAGTATTGTAAATAATAAAGAAAGTACACTTAATATTGAATTTATAGTTTTTTTATATTTATTATTACTCATTTTTCACCTCAATATAGAAATTTATATTATTCATAATATCATTTTTTCTTAGTGATAAAGTCACAATGTTTTACATTGAAAAAGTTAAGTACTAATCACAAGTATTTTATAATAAACTTCTTTTTAATGTAAAAAAGTTCTTATTAATATCCCACAAATAGTTTGAGTTAAATAATTTAATGCTTTTAACATAAATTATCATCCTTTTCTTATTGTATATCTCCATTTTTCTTAAAACATTATTTTCTTTGTAACTAGCTACAATATTTATAATATCATCTCTTTCACGTGACATGGTCACAATATTTTACATAATAATCATTTTATTTTAAAAAAAATGTGACATTGTCACATTTTTTAGAGTAAGCCTAATTGGTTAATGTATAACTATAATCTTCCAATATTATTTATTTCATAGATTAGTAGACTCTTAATATCCTCAAATTAAAATTGATATTCACTCTAAACCATCCTCCGTCAAATGTTTTTTTAAGACTTTTCCATTTTCTTTGTAATACAAAATATCATTATTAACAGACAACACAATTATATTTTCTTTAATCAAATCTTTCTCTTTTGTTTGCAAATCTATTACATATATGGTATGTGTATCTTTTATTTTTGTTTGATTTTCACTTTGGTCCCTACAAATAAAGTACAATTTATTGCCCTCATTTATAAGTAAAGGATTTATTGTTCCTGAATATTTACCAATTTGTTGTAATACTAGAGTATTTTTGTCTATTTCATAGAATGTATAAGAATAATTACCAATATCAGCAAAATAAATAGAGTTATTGATCAAAATCATATGACTTGTGTTCATACTTGGAAATTCTACCTTTTTTAATTCATTATTTGTTAAAGATACTTTATAGAACTCTTTTAATTCACTGAAATAACAGTATTTGCCATCTGAAATTATATTTCCATTAGGGGTTGTCTTGTATTCATAAATAATACTCGAAGTTCGTTTTTTCAAATTTAACAAATTTAATTTATAATTCAATTTAAAGTCCATATTCTTCATTAATAAATTTATATTCTTTAAAATTTTTCATATCTCCAATAATATATTCGACCTTTTTGTTGACAAAATCATATCTAAAAATATTCTCATGTTCTTTTTTATAATAAATATAATTTTTGTATAAATTAACATTTGTTACATTTGAGTCAATTAGTTTAGGTTCTTCTTTGTTATTAATGTCTATACTATATAAATTAAATCTTTGTGCATCTGAAGTAATTGTACAAATAACTTCTTCATCATCAGCAACAATCGGTACTGCACTGAGGTAATATTCTTTGTCTTTTATAAATAATTTATCTATATTAATTTTAAAAATTTCATTAGTAAAAATGTTAGTTCTAAACAACGTTTTTTTCCGTTCATTGTATGAATATTCCCATTCTCCATTTATCACAGAACAACGTATTTCAACATTATCACCTATTTGAAAATTTTTGAATAGTAATTCATTTTTATTTAAATAAGTCTGAATACATATCCCTGATATTATTGTTAATACTATAATACTTAAATTTATTATTAAGTATTTGTTCTTGCTAAATGTCTTTGAAATTATATAATTAGCGATTCCTATAATAATATGTATTAACAAATATACAAACGTTGCAAAAATATCAACTAAATTAAATCCCCACATAAGCAAACCGCTATTTCTGCTTATAAATAATGCATAAACTAAATAACCTATAAAAATAAATATTGATCCTAGTAATACCTCTAGCCTTCTTCCAAATATAGTAAACATTATTATTTCACCAATAAAAATTATTACTATTTCAATAAATAGTGACTGGTATTTTTCCATGATCATAAAAGAAAAATAATGTATCAATAAAAGAATACCAATTGCAAAGATATTAATAAAAAATGATCCTAATATTTTTTCACTTTTCATATCTAACCCCTATCATCTTTTTTATCAAGAAATAACTTAAAGTATACACTTGAAATCATCTATTATGCTCATTATATCATCTTTTCAATGTGACATTGTCACATATTCTTCTAAGAATCTCTTTATATTAATAAAAAAACGTGACAATGTCACATTTCTTATCAAAATAAAAATAAGCCTAATATATAATTGCAGGTAAGGGCGGTTCTTATTTGCTCTGGTTTTTCAATTATTCATATTTTTTATTCGTCCTAGGGTTTCAAGAAGCATGCTTATTCATCATTTGTTCCAAATATAACTTGTTCTTAACTTTTTCACATCCAATTTAATGCGCTAATATACAAAATAACACATAAAATTATTAATACACTGACAATTAGCACAATTGCTGAAATAATCCTAAATTTAATTTTTGAAAACAATCCAACAAAAGCTAAAATGACTGATATAACAAGAAAAATTATTGAAAGTTGACTTATTGAAATTAAATTTTTTCCATATTCATTATCAAAAACCATATAACAGAGTAAGCATATTGATGCTATAAGAAATATTAAGGATAATATGCTAAATACTTCAAATGTGTTTTTCCTATTCATTTTTTCAGACCTTCTATTCATTATTTACCCTATTTTCAATATAAATATGATGCATTAAGATTGTTTTTTATATGTAAAAATAATCTTAATATATAAAAAATCTCTTTATACCAACTTATTCTTTACTGCATATGCCGCAAGCTGCATTTTATTTCGCAACCTAAGCTTCTTAACCATTTCAGTTACTATATTTTTCACCCTGCCTTCACTCAAAAAAATCTCTTCTGATATTTCGCCATTTGTTTTTCCATCAACAAGCATCTTAATAATTACCAATTCTCTTTCAGATAAATTATCAGTTATATCTACTTTAGCATCTTTTTTTACTTCCTCATATTCACTAATTATAGGAGAAAGTATTTTACTAAATACATCCCTCTGTATTGTACTTAAGCCTTTAACAGTATTTTTTATCACTACTTTCAAATCCAGTGGATCAATATCTTTTAAAACATATCCATCAACACCTGAATTTAATGATTTTGTTATATTTTCGTTATCACCAAAGGTAGTCAAAATCAATACTTTTATGATTTTATTCTTTGATTTAATTATTCTTGTAGCTTCTATCCCATTCATTTTTGGCATCATAATGTCCATTAAAATCACATCAGGTGAGTATATATTACATAACTCAACAGCTCTAATTCCATTCTCTGCG
>CAYYEC010000081.1:0-8331 GCA_964470745.1 uncultured Eubacteriales bacterium
AACAATTGCCAAATCACTAGTTGATTATCCGGATGAAGTTTCTGTTAATGAAGTTGAAGGAGAGAAATCTCTAATACTTGAATTAAAAGTAGCAGAAAGTGATATGGGTAAGGTAATTGGTAAGCAGGGTAGAATAGCTAAAGCTATTAGAGTTGTAATGAAAGCGGCAGCTATAAAAGATAATAAAAGAGTTGTTGTGGAAATAATTCAATAAAAAGGCGTATATTCGCCTTTTTGTTTTTTCTCAGGAGGAATTCGTATATGGAAGAGTTTCTTATTGTTGGCAAAGTGTCAAATACGCATGGTGTAAAAGGTGAGTTAAAGATTATCCCACTCACTGATGACCCTAATAGATATAAAGATTTAAAGTGGGCTTTTCTGGATAAAAAGACTGGATTAGAAAAATGTGAAATTGAAAATGTGAGATTTTTTAAGGATGTAGTTATCGTCAAAATTAAAGGAATTGATACAATGAATGATGCAGAAGTCTTAAAAGGTATTTACATAAAAGTAGATAGGGCAAATGCTGTCAAGCTTTCTGAAGATCAATTTTTTATTTGTGATTTAATAGGCTGCAAGGTATTTGATGAAAATGAAAACTTATTAGGTGAACTAGTAGAGGTACTACAAACTGGAAGCAATGATGTTTATGTTGTTAAAGGGGATAAAGGGGAAATATTGATTCCTGCTTTGAAAAGTGTTGTTAATGAAATTTCAATTGAAAATAAATCAATAAGAGTTACTATTCCGGAAGGACTGGTTGACGATGAGATTTGACATATTAACTTTATTTCCGGAGATTATAGAATCTTATGTGAATGAGAGTATAATTGGCAGGGCTAAGAGAAATGATATTATAAATATTAATACTATTAATATACGGGATTTTTCTAAAAATAAGCATAAAAAAGTGGATGATTATCCATACGGTGGAGGAAATGGTATGGTTATGACTCCTCAGCCCATTTTTGATGCATATTTATCTATAGTTAAGGAGATTGATTATAAGCCAAAGGTTATTTATATGAGTCCACAGGGGAAAGTGCTAAACCAGGCTTTGGCAGAAGATTTAAAGAAAGAGGAACATTTAATTATTTTATGTGGACATTACGAAGGCGTAGACGAAAGAATAATTGAAGAAATAGTAGATCAGGAAATTTCTGTTGGAGATTATGTATTAACAGGTGGGGAATTACCAGCCATTGCACTTGTAGATTGCGTTAGCAGGCTTATTCCAGGAGTTCTGGCAGGAGAGGAATCATATTCTGAAGAGTCTCACTTTAGTGGTTTATTAGAATACCCTCAGTATACAAGACCTTTTGAATTTTTAGGCAGGAAAGTTCCAGAAGTTTTAATTTCCGGACATCATAAAAATATAGCTGATTGGAGAAAGAAACAGTCCATAAAAAGAACTTATGAAAAGAGACCTGATTTGTTTTTGAGATCTGGATTAACTGAAAAAGATATGTAGAAAATTTATTAATATTGTTTTAAAATAATATATGGTTAAGGATTAAGTTTTAATATTTCCTGAGTATTTCCCACGAAGGAAATTATAAAATTGATTTTAAGAGATTATGAACTAAAGAGTAAAGTATGTGATTTTATGAAAACTATATTATTTTCATTAGAAAAAACTGCTGATAAACAGATGTTTATCAGCAGTTTTTTGATTGAGGTTGTTACATTTTAAAAGTTTGATTAAAATGTAATAGTGATTTTAATACCTATCTTGTTATTTACAAAATTGTCTTGAGCATCCATTTCAAGCTCTTCAGGTAATAAACACAATTCATTGTTATTCATAGTCATAACCCCCCTTCTTTTGTATTTTTTGAGTTTAGTTAACTCCAGTATTATAATTAGGGTAAATTCATAATACTGGAAAAATATTCATTTATTTTGTCTTTTGCATTAAGATTCAAAAGAAACAAATAATATTTAAGATGTCATAAAGTGGTTTAAAATGATATTTTATAAAAGTTAATAATTGCATTTGGTACATAAATATATTATAATAAATATAGAAAAAAGTCAATACCATTTATTTGATTTATACGAGCTTAAATTATAATTAATAAAATTTATGGGGAATATAGTATAGCAATAATAATTATATCTATTCCTATACTTATACTTTGAAAATATTATATTGAACAAGTTTGTATAAATTTAAGCAACAATATATTTAATAATAATAATGTGAGGAGAGAATGAAATGGAAAAGATATTATTTGTAAATAGCATTGATATGAATTATTGTGCAGATATTCCAAGTGTACCACTAGGTATTTTAAGTTTGGCAACTATACTGAAAAACAAAAATTATGATGTTGAAATAGTTGATTTTAATGTCATGAAAGATGAAATTCTTTTAAGGAAAGATATTAGCGATGAAGAAAAGATGAATATGATGTGTGAATACATATTAAAATTTAACCCTGGTATTGTAGATTTCTATTCTATGTGCAACAACTACCATAACAGTATTATATTATCGCGTTATCTAAAAGAAAAAAATAGTCAAGTAAAAGTATTATTTGGTGGACCACATGCTTCACTGACAGCAAAGGAATCCCTTGAAGCCTTTCCATGGATTGATGTTATTGGTATTGGAGAAGGGGAAAATACTATAGAGCTAATTGTAAATGCTATTAGTAGCGGAAGTGGTTTTTCATCAATATCAGGAATAGCTTATAGAGAGAATGGAAAAATTATTTATAATGAACAAACAGAGTTAATAGAAGATTTGGACAAGCTTCCTTATTTGGATTATACACTTGTTGATACTGAAAAATATAAAAAAAGTGGTTCTATTGATGTAGGGAGAGGCTGTCCTTTTGCATGTACATATTGCTCTACCAAAACATTTTGGAAAAGAAAATTTAGACTAAAGAGTACTGAACGTATAATAAATGAAATAAAGCATTTGAAAAATAACTATAACATTACTTTTTTTGAGCTGGTTCATGATTTATTTACAGTAGACAAATCTAAGGTTATTGATTTTTGTAATAGAATATTGGAAGAAAAATTAGATATCAAGTGGGGATGCAGTGCCAGACTAGACAGTCTTGATGAAAAAACAATTCATAAAATGAAGGAATCTGGATGTAGTGAAGTTTTTCTTGGAATTGAAACTGGTTCTGAACGAATGCAGAAATTAATAAATAAAAACCTTAAATTAGACACTATAGAATCAGTAATTGATAACTATATAAAAAATGATATCAAGCCTAGTATTTCTTTTATATACGGTTTTCCGGATGAAACATTGGAAGATGCAGGAAAGACTGTAGATCTGATTAAAAATCTTATAGAAAAAAAGGGAGTAACCATACAATTGCACCTGTGTACAGTTTTGCCTGGAACAGAGATTTACAAAAATGTACAAGATACTCTGGAACTTACAGGGTTCTATTCAGATTTTGCAGACTCTTTAGAATTTGCAGACTCATATGAATTGATATCAAAAAACAAGGAAATATTCTCACAATTTTACAATTTTCAAACGGAAGTGAGAAGTAAATATTTATTCTTGGATAGATTTATTTCTTTCTTTTATACGCTTATTCATAAAAATTTATCATCAACATGTAAAATATTACTGAATTACTATGATGATGACCTAATGAAATTTTTCTTACAATTTAAAAAAATTATTCCTGATTTTGCACAAAGATTGTTTTATAAAAATGAAAACTTTGAAATGAACATTAGTAGTCAAGAATATGCTTATAAAGTTTTACTTATTGTAGACGAATTTATTCAAAAAGAATCATTTGGCAACTATACAGATTTGATAAGAGAAATACACAAATTTGAAATGGATACATTTAGATATTTATATATTGAAGAAATCAATGAAGTGTTTGAAGAGTATAGCTATGATGTTTATAGAATAAAGGCATTAGGGTATGACGAAAAGATAGATTATTGTTATCCTAGAAAAATAAAAATGTACAAAACAGAAATGGGTAAGCTTAAGATTAAAATGCTTGCATAATCGAGGATAGTATATATTTTAAAACAAAGTAAGGAGAATGGAATATGGATTTATCTATAATTAGAAATAGAAACTTTATGCTTATTGTACTAGGCAATTTTATTTCATTATTGGGAACAACAGTGCAGTCAGTAGCTTTTTCTATATATATACTTGATAAAACAGGGTCTGGTACACAATTTGCATTAATGCTATCCTTTTCTGTTATTCCAAGAATAATTCTAGGACCTTTTTTAGGAGTACTTTCAGATTGGTTTAATAAAAAAAAGATAACGGTGTATTTGGATTTATTAAGTGGGTTTTTGGTTCTGGGCATGTTTGCATTATTTATGTTAACTGACGTGAATATAATATATATATATATATTGGTTTTATTATTGGCTATTATTTCATCTTTGTATGTTCCAGCAGCAGAGGCTCTAATTCCTCTAAGTGTAGATGAAAAAGATCTGGTTCAAGCAAATTCAGTAAAATCTATATTAATATCAGCTGCAAATTTTTTAGGCCCGTTATTAGCTGGAATATTTTACGGAATATATGGAATGAAACTAATGCTTTTTATAAACGGAATAAGCTTTTTAGTATCAGGAATATTTGAAATATTTATAGCTTATTCAGAGAATAATACAAAGCACGAAAGCGGTTACTTTAAAAGGTTTAAAGAAGACTTCATTACTGGAATAAAATTTATTTTAAATGATACATTTATATTTACACTTATCATATGTGCTTTGGTAACTAATTTTTTTCTCACTCCTGCATTTGAAATCGGATATATTTATATTTGTAAGATAGTGTTGAAAGTTTCAGATTTTCAGTATGGATTATCAGTAGCGATTATTGTAATTTCAACTATAATATCTCCTCTGGTTACAAGTAAAATAGTTGATAAATTTAAAGTTGAAAAACTGTTTTATTTGACATTATTAATAAGTGGATTTATGGTAGGAGGATTAACCTGTGTTAGCATGATGTCAGTTATAGGTGTTTTTCCTATAAACATAATACCTTTCATATTAAATATAATAATAATATTTGTAATAGTAGTAGTAGCAACCATAATGAACATTATACTGGCATCATTTGTTCAAAAATCCACACCTAAAGAAATGTTGGGAAGGGTGTACTCAGTTCTAGAGACTATGTGTTTAGCTGCAATACCGGCTGGGCAGATGTTATATGGGTTCTTATTTGATAAAACTCCTGTATATGTGCCATTTGGCATTACTTTTGCAGCACTGGTTATTTGTTCTAAGTATTATAAAATGTTTAGTACCGACAAAAAATGTTATCATAAGGATTATACTGAAGAATCAAGAATATAATAGGGATTGGTATACAAAATATTTTATGGTATATATAGTGTACAAAAGAGTTTTCATTTTGAGTATTATCCAATTTTATACATGTTCATTCATTTATCATAACTTTGTGTCCTTTTGCTCATAATTGCGTTAAAATATTCTACTATTTCAGGATCGAACTGAGTGCCTGAATACTTGCTGATTTCATCTATTGCCGTGTTGTGATCCAAGCCTTTCCTATAAGGTCTTGTTGTTGTCATAGCATCATATGTATCTGCAATGGAAATAATTCTAGCTTCAAGCGGGATATCGCTACCAATGCAATTTGATGGGTAGCCTGAACCGTCAAATCTCTCATGATGGTATTTTACACCTGGTATTATATGAGATAGAGACTTCATTGAGGAAAGTATTTTTTCTCCTATTTGTGTATGGGTTTTCATTATTAAAAATTCTTCGTCAGTTAAGCTTTCCTGTTTGTTAAGTATTGAATCACTAATACCGATTTTTCCTATATCATGCAAAAGCGCCATATATTCAAGCTTTTCAAGCTGCTCATCGCTTAGTTTCATTTCTCTTCCTATCTCTAATGAATATTCTGTTACCCTAAGAGAATGTCCATTTGTATATGGATCTTTTGCATCAATTGCACTGGCCAGAGAGGCCATAGAATCGATAAAAATATCATGCATAGCCTTATACAGCTTTGCATTTTCCAGAGCTATAGCGATCTGGCTGCACATACCATCCATAAGTTCTTCATCACTCTTGTTAAAAAAACCGCCGGATATCTTATTTATCAGTTGTATAACACCGATTGTCTTACTGCCAATTTTTATCGGTAGAGTGAGCATGGATTTTTGCTTATGTTCAATTTTTTTGCTTATATTACGTGCAAATCTGGGATCATTATTTACATCCTTTAGGTTTAATTTAATACCTTCCTGTGCTACCCAGCCAGCAATTCCCTCGCCCATTTTCAAGCGTATTTCTTTAACCTTGGAGCCTTTTTCACCTAGGGCTACTTCAAACCAGAGCTCCTGCTTTTCCTCATCAATCAGGTAAAGTGAGCAGGCTTCAGCACCTACCTGTTCCTTTACAATTTTCATTATTTCTTTCATTAAAGTTTTAATTTTAATATTTGATGCAATTTTCTTACCTATGTCATTTAGCATTTTTTGCTTATTCAAGATATTATTTCTTTTAGCCAGGCAACATACCAACGTAATATTACTTAGAAATAAAATACTTGCAATCGTTAGCAATATAATATTCATAATCTACCTCTACTTTGATGAAATAATAGCCGCTTTATATTCAGATACCCAATCGACATATAACCCCATACTGTCAGCTAAATCTCGTAATTGTATCATAGTTCGGCCATCTTTGTTGATTACAATATTGTCGTTGAGTGAGTATATTTTGTTGAAGCTTCCCTTGGTTATTTGAACCTGTGAGCTTGATTCAATCCATTTTACTTCAGCACCCCATTTTTCACATATAAATCTTAAAGGCACATAAGTTTTATTATTTTTTATAAAGGGTTGTACATCGGGAAATTGTACAAGCTGCTTATTAAACCAAACCTGAATATTATCTGATAATGGCTTAAACTCTATGCCGGAAATATAGTAACTGGTATTGAATTTAGGAGATAAATCCATATGTGTTATAGGAATTGATATTAGTCTATTATTCCACATATCAGTTATATATAGGATTCCAGATTTACAAAATATTCCTACGGGATTGTTGAGTTTAATTTCATATGCTGTATCACCACCGCTGTCCTGCAAGTCAGTGCCAAGGATGGTCATGACTTTGCCATCAGGCTTTATTGCTCTTATTTTATGATTTTTTGTGTCAGCTACAAATATAGTACCGTCTTCGGCAGCACATAAGCCTTTAGGAAAGTTGAATCTGGATGTAAATCCGTTTTCATAGCCACCCATGACGTAGCTTGTTCCGGTAATAAAATCTCCAATTTCACCAGCAATTGTAATAACTGTGTCTTTTGTAATTTTTCGAATAAGTTGATTTCCACTATCTGTTACATAAAAATCTCCACCTGGAGTGAATATAATATCAGCTGGTTCGTTAAACATAGCCTCATTAAGGGGTCCATCCATATATGAACCTTTTGTCAAATACTTTCCTGCATATGTAGATACCTCACCTGTTGTAGATATCTTTCTTATGACATTATTTAATGTGTCAGCTACATAAAGATTGTCTTCTTTATCAATTGTAATACCAGAAGGAGTATTAAAGCAGGCTTCATGTGCATTTCCATCCAAATATCCCTTTTTTCCGCTTCCGGCAAAGGTATAAACCCTACCATTTGAAATTTCTCTTATGACATGGTTGCCTGTGTCGCTAACGAATATATTTCCTTTTGAATCTACAACAGCATCCCGGGGCTTATTAAACTCTGCCTTCAAAGCTTCATCATCAATATAACCTCCAGACGGGAATCCAAAGGAGTCCTTGCCTGAGCTTGTTCCTACCAGGGTGTAAACAGTATTGTTTTTTATATACCTTATTCTATTGTTATAAGTATCAACTACTATAATGTTGCCTTCAATATCTTCTGATATCCCATAGGGCATATAAAATTGTGCATCTGCAAGTTCCCCATCTTTGTAGCCCGGTGTACCTGAACCGATATATGAGAATTCTTTTTGATTACTGGCAGATGTTTGCACAGTTGCATTTGAACAAATAACAGCAGTTATGATGGAAAAAACAGATAGAAATTTTAATATTTTCATAAAGTTACCTCCTTGTTTATACATTTAGAGACAATTAATCAGACTTTGCATGTGAATATTATATTTGTCATTATTATTAGCATTTTTATCCATGTCAGATTTATATTATTTTTTGTACTTTTGTCCTTATCAGAGTTACTGTTGTTATTGTCATTGTCCTTATCGGAGTTACCGTTGTTATTGTCCTTGTCTTTATCGGAGTTACCGTTGTTATTGTCCTTGTCTTTATCGGAGTTACCGTTGTTAT
>CAYYEC010000081.1:8431-10954 GCA_964470745.1 uncultured Eubacteriales bacterium
TGTCCTTGTCTTTATCGGAGTTACTGTTGTTATTGTCCTTGTCTTTATCGGAGTTACCGTTGTTATTGCCATTATCCTTATTGGAGTTGCCATTGCTATTAGTTTCAGATATTTCTTTTGTATCTACCTCAGAGGCATATTCAATTTTTGTGGAGGATGTTGAGTGCAGTGTATCTTCATTTTTTTTCTCTTTTTTTTCAATATTTTTTTTCTCAATAACGGAATCAATATTTTCTGAAAATTCTTCATTGACAGCATCAGGATCTTCCTTAATAATCTCCAACACAAAAAGATCAAGAGATTCAGCATCCACATCCTCGATTTTAATGTCAGAAGTAGTCTTGTTTGAGTTATCGACTGTGGTTTTTTCACCCATATTGACCATCACGCTAAAGTTTTTTTCTTCTTTAGGATTGTTGGAGAATTCATTTTTAGTATAGGATTCAACTGAAACTTTACCCTCAAGAACCACCACGTCAACAGATGATTCAGACTGGCTAGTCAGGAATTTTGTACCTTTAGCACCCATTATAGCCGTTGGAGTTTTAATTTCATATTTGGAATTCAAATTAAGTTTCTTCTTAATATTAGACCAAATTTTGCCGGCTAGAAGTGTAAAGCTTGTCTGTTCATTTTCTTCTTCAATTGTTCCAACCAGCTCTGTTATATTGACGTATGAGTTTTCATCTATTTTGACTTCTTTATCGTTATCAATATTTAAGCTAACCCATGTTCCCTCACCAGTTATTATTGTATCTCCCTCAATAAGATCCATACCTGTAAAGGCATCAAATTCCTGTTCGCCACCTGATCTTAAAATCTTTACATTTCCAGAATAATCAATAATACTTGCAAATCTGGAAGTGTCTGCTGCGAAAATAGTGTTTGTTGTAAACACAAAAATAATTAAAATAAATACTGTCATTAAAATTTTTTTCATAGTATTATACTACTCCTTCTACTTGATATATGGATATTCCTTCTTCTTTACCTTTTACTTTTATCTTACCCAGGGATATTGCTTTTACCCTGTCTTTAACCAAATCATAAGTTGATTGACTGATTAATATTTGCCCGGGTTTTGCATTACTTTCAAGGCGGGCAGCTATATTGACTGTATCACCGATTGCTGTATAGTCCATTCTAAAGCTGCAGCCGATATTTCCAACGACAGCTGCTCCGGAATTTATACCGATACCGAACTGAACTCCTCTGCCATACTTTGCTTCAAGGGCTTTTTGCAGTACAAGGCTTCCTTCCTTCATAGCCAAAGCAGTTTGTACGGCTTTGAAGGCATGACACTCAATATCAAGTGGAGCATTGTATATTGCCATAGCAGCATCTCCAATAAATTTATCAACTGTACCACCATATTTAAAAATAGATTTGGCACAAAGGTTCAGATAGTCATTAACTATGTCTACAACCTCTTCAGGTTGGACTTTTTCAGATAGAGGAGTGAAGCCGCGAATATCTACAAAAAGAGCTGTAATTTCTTTTCGTGTCCCACCAAGTTTTAAACTTTCTTCTCCTCCTTTAAGAATTTGTCCAACAACTTGAGGAGCTACATATCTGCCAAATACATTTGTGACTCTCTTGCGTTCCAATAATTCCTCCATATAGCGGTACGCAAGCACAAGAAGATATATGATAACCAAAAGAAGAATAGGATATGACAATTGCATTATATAGCCTTTGTAGTAAACGTATTTTGAGACAGTTACATATAGAATAACAATAGCTGTCATTAATAGCAAGGATTTAATGTTACCAAGCTTTTTATAGGCAAAAAATGTTCCAAAGCTTATGGTGATTAACAACAGAAGATTAAATATATAAGAAACTTCCTTCTTGAATCTACCTTCAAGAAAATTTTGAATAATATTGGCATGAACTTCAACACCAAACATACCAAACATATTACTCTCAGATGTTTTTTCCAAAGGAGTTTGGAAAATATCTCCCAAGCCAAGTGAATATATTCCTATAAGTACAATCTTATTTTTAAAGTATTCAGGCTTGACTTTTCCTTCAAGTACATCAACATACGATATTACACTATAATACTTTGAGGTACCGATAAAATCTATATATGACCTGTTCCAGGCATCTTGTGGTATCTTGGTAGTGATAAGGTTTTGCTCTGTGTTTTTTATGTATTCGTCATATATAGTCCAGTCAAAGCTTTTAATGACACGACCGTTATAAATAATTGAATTAAGGCTTTTTCTTATAATACCGTCATTGTCAGGATAAGTGTTAATATGGGCTGTTATTGATACTTCACTTAGTTCCTTGAATGATTCTTCAAGCGTATTTGCTGCTATTCCACCCATAGGGGACTTTTTATTTAGGTCACCCTTTACAGGTATTATTACATTTCCTGCATTTTTAACTGCTTCTACAAAGTAATTATCAACAGCGGGGTCAGTTGACCTTTGCGGGAAAAATATATCAAAGGCTATAACTTATTTTTTAAAAATTTATATATTATTTATAAAATAAGAATTTTTATTTATATAA
>CAYYEC010000082.1:0-10946 GCA_964470745.1 uncultured Eubacteriales bacterium
TACCAGTTGTGCATCTGAGAGTAATAATATGATTATTAAGGGTGTAGCAGACTATAAAAAATATGTAGAAGGTAAAGGGAATCATATTATTACTTCTACAGTAGAGCATAAGTCTGTACTTCAAACATGCAGGTTTTTAGCAGGGTATGAAAGTGCAATAATGAATAAAGAAAAAAATAGGCTTAGACCCGGAATTAAAAAAGAGAAAGTGATTGATAGAGGCTATGAAGTGAATTTCTTGCCTGTTAATGAGTTTGGTCAGGTTGAAATTGAGACATTGGAGAGTGAAATAAGAGATAATACTTCGCTGGTATCTCTTATATGGGGGAACAACGAAATTGGTACTTTAAATAAAATTAAAGTTTTAGCTGAGGTATGTAAAAGTAGAGGTGTTTTATTTCATTCTGATGCTACTCAGGTTTTAGGCAAAGTGAAAATAGACGTTAAAGAAGTTCCGGTTGATTTTTTGTCTTTTTCAGCGCATAAGATATATGGACCGAAGGGGATAGGGGCTTGTTATATAAGAAAAGGAAAGTATGGAATTAAGCCATCGTTAACGGCTTTAATTCATGGTGGGAGTCAAGAAGAAGGTTATAGAGCCGGAACTTTGGCAGTTCATAATATTGTTGGATTTGGAAAGGCTGCTGAGATTGCTAAAAGGGATATGGATGAGTATATTCCAAGGATATTGGAAATGGAAAAGCAGCTTAAAGAGATGTTGATAAAGCAAAATCCGAACATCCAGTTTAATGGGCATCCGGAAGAGAAAATTCCTGGCGTTTTAAGTATTACTATACCGAATGTAAATAATGAACTTCTTATTAAGAAGTTGAAGGATGAAGTTGCTATTTCTACTGGTTCAGCCTGTTCTGCGGATGAGCCTTCCTATGTGCTAGAGGCAATAGGGAAGGGCAGAGTTACAAGGAATACGGTTAGGATGTCGGTATCTAAGTATTTTAATTCTAATAATAAATATGATTTTGATTTATTTTAAATTAAGACTATATTTTTTTATTCCAATAACAAATTTGTTACCATGCCTTGAATAAGCAAAACAATATGAATCTAGTTCAAATTTTGTTTAATACTGAGCTTTTTAAATAATACTTCAAGAAGTAGTATTTTTACATTAAGCTATCTCCTGCAAATATATTTTCTTAAGAGTTGGTCATTTTCTTTTAAATAAGATATGTGCCTTTTATTGATTTCTCTCCACTTATACCAGCAACCAGTTGGATTATTTGTGTCAACTTTATTTAATAAATTTAAAAGTAAAAATAATAATAAGCAACTAAAAAGATATAATAATTGGTATGGAGATATTATAAATTTTATACTTTTTTCAATATAACAAATTGAAATGTTATAAATTAGTATAGTTAAAATATTTATAGTGAATGCTACACCGAAAATCCAAGATAAGTAAAACACCAGTCTGCATATGTAACCTTTTTTATAAGTTTTTTGAATTAAATCAGGATGACTTTTTTTAATAGAACCATCAAAAAATTTATCAAACCAAATTCTTGTATATGTATGTTGGTCAGGTAACAAAGGCTTATTACATTCAACATTTAATTTTCTACAAACGGTGCATCTATCAAGTAAGTATTTACTTGGAAGTTCTTCTTGAAAGAACTTCGCTTGTTTACTATTTCCAGTTAATAGTGGATCTGAACTTAAAAATACATAATGTATTAAAAGATGTACAATATAAATTATTGGCATAGATAAAAGTGTATAAATATTAATAAATTTAACTTCAATATGTAAAATATCTTGATAAAAATATAAATAGAAATATAGCAAAGTAACTACTAATAAGCTTGTTATTAGTGAAGGTCGATGCTTGCTACTACTAAGTTTAAGTGCATTAAATAAATTATTCAACTAATTACACATCCTTTATTTTAAATTTAATTTCTAATAATTTTAACTATGTCGTCAATGTCAATTAAATTTACAATTTTAAATTAAATATGCCAAAATGCAACAATATATATATATTAATAATTTGAAATTAATTGTTCTAAAGTATCTTCTATTTCACTAAGGTATTTATAACTCATGGAATTTGTTAGAGATATAGATTTATTAGTGCGATCATATATTTTTATATTTTCTAGTTCTTGGTGATATTTTAATAAAACACTTTTATAAGTACTCCATTCAAACCTGATTAGAAATTTTTTCTCTTTTTCTATGTACTCTAATCGAAAAATAAAATTATTAATATGAGAAGATTTGTCTTGTCCATTTTTCTTATAAAAATGAATATTACTTTGAAGTCCAAAAACATAATCATTTTTATTGTAAATACTGTCAAAGAGCCATAAAGTAAAATCTTGAGCAATTTTATTACCTTTTAATCTATTTAAAAACTCTTTTAACTTTTTATAAGTTATTTCAGAACGATACTCTCCAGCTGGTCCCCAAACCATATTTTCATAATTCTCATATGTTGTTGTATTACTCACAGTTATATAAATGTCAATTTCCTTTAATTTTTCAACAAGGGAATCCTGCGATTTTGTTTTAAAATGATTGAAGAAAATTTTAAAATATTCATTAACATTCTGATTTTGCATAAATGATTGCTTTTCTAACTCCAGTTTTGTTTCTTTTTTATTTCTTTTATAATAGGAATAATAGCTAAGTAAAGTATTTTTACATTTTTCTGCATAGGATAGATACTTTCCATAATATTCTTGTTCTACATCACGAATAAATCCTAATATACTTAATATATTAATATCAATATTTTGGAGTATACTTGTATTATTTTTAAATTTGAAATATATAAAGACATAATTTAGAAATATAAGATTTATGATTCTTTTAATTTTTCTTGGGTTAAGTTCAGCTTTAACTATAAGATCACTTATCAATTTGTAATTTAATTTTTTACTGAAATCTTCATATAAATTAGCAGTCATAAATGCTTTCGAGCCTGAAGAATTATTTTCTTTAAACAAAATACACTTAATAAAAGCATCAATACTATCTTTATTAAGTGGAGGAATTCCAAATGGAACTTGGATGATTTTTTCTAAATATTCTCGTGAAAAGTCTTTTATATTCCTTTTGTAATTATTTGCATCTGTATTAATACCTTCTAATTTCTCTAGAAATCCGATAAATTCTTTGTATCTTATGGAAAGTGCATTTTCTAAGTAATCTTTATCACAACCTAAGAAAAAAATGCAATTTTTAGAGTCTAATACTAATTTTATTGACTCAATTACTTCCATTACTTTATCAGAACGACATCTATCTAAGTCATCAATAAAAACAACAATTTTTCTATCCTCAAAAACTTTACAATCCAAAACGTTTTTTATGATTTCTTTCATTGAAAAGTTTTCAGAAATAAAATCATCTATAATAGTTTTTTTTGCATTAAAACTTAGTTTGCCTATATCATACTCTGCTTTTAAAATACCTGTATTTGCAGAAAATTTTAGAGGTCTTAACAAGGATTTGAAAATTTTTGTAATGTAATCATCTTCACCTATTTCATCGCTAGATAATTCTTTTTCTGCAACATTATAAAGCTTTGCCAAAAAAATTGATATGAAATTCTGGTCATTGCCATATTCCCATGGATTAATTTGTATGGTGTAAAAATTCGGAATATTTTTCTTTGCTTTATTTTCAGTAAGTTTTTTATTAATTAAGTTCATAAATGTTGATTTCCCTACTCCCCATTTACCATGAATACCAAAAACTACTGGTAAATTCATTAAACTATCATGATTACAAATTATATATTCAAATGCCTCAATATAGGGTAGATAGCCCAAATAGTCATCATCACTTATACAATCATTAATTAAATTGATATGATTCATAATTAATCTCCTCAATTAGTTATTTATATTATTTACAATCTCCCAAAAAGCCCTATCCCTTATATGAACTGGCATACTTGCACCACCCAAGTTCACAATACTATAATGCTTTTCCAACTTCTTTATCCTGTTAATTATATTATCTTCCTCACCCTTTGACTGGGTATTGAAAATAAATTTAACATCTTTACTACTTATCTCGGATACTTTATGAACTATCCAAGTTAATATGTAGTTGGCATACTCATTATCGGAAGTAGAAAAATGGCTTAAAAATTGGGTTGATAAGATGGTACCAACACCAAACTCTCTACCTTCTTTCAAAATCTTCCTGAGAGAATTAAAATTCTTGATTAAGAAATTATCTGCTTCATCAACTAAAATCATTTTTGTTATTTCTCTATAATTTCCTGCAATTGTACTATGTCCTCCCATTTGCATTTGAGAGTAAAATATATCTAATGTTATTGCAACAACCAAATTTTGAATATTGTCACTATATGGGCCTGATAAATTTATAACTGTTACACCGTCTATGATTTCATTAAGTGACTTAGTTTTTGTACAATCTGGCTCGAATATCTCAAAGTCAATTAATTCAGTAAATGCAGCATAAAGGCTATCTTCTTTTATTCCTTCTTTATCAATGTAATTATTATATACATCATGTATAGTAGGTGAAAGTTTGTTCCATGTTTCAGGGAGATTTTTATAAATACTTCTTTTTTCATAGGTTTCCATAATTACATCCTTTAAGAAGGTTTTTTGTTTTATTCCTAAATTAAATGCTGTAGCAATAGTTTCTTTCAAATTGTTTGCAGTGTGTAACGGTAATAGATTCTTTGTTGTCTCAGTTAAAAACAAAGATAAAGGATTGTAAGGTAAATGATATAAATCATATACTCTTGCATTAGTTGCTTTTACAAAATCATCTTTAATATAATCACCTTTATAATCAAATATTAAAATACCAATAGGAGTACTATTTACATTATTGTTTTGATTTAAATGCAGCTGAGTAATCAAAGATTTAGTAAACTGAGTTTTTCCAGTACCCATTGTGCCAATAATACCTGTATTGGTATGAGATACTTTATTAGTATCTGTAGGATACCAATATACAGGCTTTTGGTTTTCTGCATTTTGACCAAACAGTATCTCCAATGGTTTTGAAAATTCTTTAACTTGTGTACTTTCAGTATTTTCTTCTATTTTATTGGTGCTTCCAATTGTTTCACTACTTTTTGAAGGCGTTTCATTTGCTTGAGTAGTGAGACTTTCATTATTATTATATTGAAAATGAAGCATATAATCCTTATCAAATCCCGTTACAGGTGATTCAATAAAATATTTTTTGATATCTTCTATATCTTTAATCAAATAATCATATGCATCATTTTCAGTCATTTGCAATATAAGAAAATTATCTTCTATTTTAGAAGTTCTGAAATAAGTATCTGTTTTAAAGGAAATAACTCCGCCTTTACCTATATATGAGTCTAAATCATATGATATCTCATATTCATCATTTAAAAGCTTTCTTCTTATATCACTGTCCAGAACTTTATCCCAATCCTGTTCTTTCCATATCTCATACAGCTTCAATTTTTCAGCACTGATAATAGCAATCTGTATTAAGAAATTTCTATATATAGACTGAGAAAGGTTATCTTTACTGCCGTCAACTTCCACGGATTTATTTGTTAAGTTGTTTTCAATAAGTTCTCTTGTTTTCTTAGCTTGTACAACTGCATTATTAAGTACGCTCGAAGGATTTAATCCTATTTTAACTTCTACAGGATAATAGTGAACTTTTACTTTTTCTCCGATTTGTTCTATACCTACAAGGAGTAAATCATCGCAGTGCTTACCATTAACACCTAAATTTTTTGCGGTAAAAATTCCATCATTTTTGCTAAGACCTGTTGCACCTGAGATTCTTAATATTTCCTCCAAAGAAACTGGTATCCATGTAATATTTTTATGATAAAGATATGATAAGCATACTTTTACTGCTGATAATATACTGATTTTCTCTCTTGAGAAATTCTCACTTTTTGAAATAAGTCTAAGCAGCCAATCCCCATTTACAGCATTAAAAAAATTAACAATATATGGTGGGTGGCTTTCATGGTTGCTTATTCCTTTTTCTTTTATAAATTCATCAATTATAGTACAATATTGTTCCGACCTCCGTGTTACTGTAATAGCATCATACCCACTGGATGTAGTATACTGGTCACTATAATGAATTATTAATAAATCTTTTGCAAAGGTATCTCCTTTGAAAAAATTTAGCCCAACTTTGGGGTCTATAAATGTTATCCAATGAGAAGAGTCATAAATCTTATTAAGTAGACTCTTGTTTTCTTTCGTTATTGCGGTTATTATGCATTCATCTTCTTTATAAGCATGAGCTTGGTTTGCTGCTCTTGCCAGAGCGTTTAATTTAATTGATAAATTCAATAGAAAATTTGTATTCTTATTTATGTGTTTTGTACCAAAGCCGGTTCTATATGTATTTTGGGTAAACACAGAAGATACACCTGATAATAATCCATCTAACGAAATGCCTGTAGTTATTTCGTTCATTTTACTATAAGAACTTTTTGCCGTTCCTTCCATTTGGTAAAAAGTTATATGACTATATTCATAATTATCTGTCTTGCTAGATTTCAAATAAAATTTTACTTTTTGTCTAAATGTATCCAGAATGTCTTTCTTATCATAATAATCTGTTTCAAGATTGACCTGAAATGTTTCTTCTATGAGTTCAGGGTCGTCGTATGATGACAACTCTTC
Source organism: uncultured Eubacteriales bacterium (assembly GCA_964470745.1). Lineage (GTDB taxonomy): Bacteria > Bacillota > Clostridia > DSM-8532 > CAYYEC01 > CAYYEC01. The sequence goes on from CAYYEC010000082.1 coordinate 6,654, forward strand.
AAAAACATTAGAAGTTTTTTCTGAATATATATGTAATTCAATAGGATACAAAGCATCTTTTTTATATTTATTATCTTTTAGTGATTTCATATAATATAAAAATATGCCTTGAAGAATTTCTTTACAATCTCCCAAATTAATAAGATTAATCTTAATTGGTGATTGGTAAGAAAGTTCAAACAAATACGAAAAATGTACAACAAATTCTTTTATTTTTTCGTGTACAAGATCAGGAACATAATTTTTTGCACCTTTATATTTAGGTGTTTTGTTATCTACGTAATAGTTCCATTCTGGTGAATGAGGCTGTTCCTGCACTTTATAAATGCTTTGATTATCATTGTAAATATAAGGAATAAGATAATACGAACCAAACCTTTTTGAAATCGGTTCTGTAATTCTATTATTAATATACTTCTCATGGAAGAAAATTTGATACGCAATATTAAGAGGATGAAAAGGTGTAAAAATAATTTCTTTATTTTCATCTTCAACTTCGATAGTACCTATCTTAATAAGATTGCTTTCTTTTTTCTCCAGAATGGTTTCTTCCAATTTACAAAGAAGACCATAGTAGATTTCAACATAATTTTTTGAAAGCAGCATTAATCTTTCGCTCATATATGCCAAGCTTGGACACAAATCGTTAGCTCTATAGTACTCTATAAGTTTATGGTAAGCTTCTTTGAGACTTTCATCAATTTCAAGTTTTTCTTCTATTAAATTTTCGGATCTTTGTTTATAAAAAAGTCCACCTTCCGTTACAATTTGCATTTCTTTTTCTATATTTTTTCTGAAATGCTCTTTCGCAAAGTATTCTTTATTGCTGTGAACAAATTTGTTTTCATCAATATATTCAAAGCTTTTTTGACTTTCTATTTTAAGTCGCCACATTTTAATTCCTGTTATTGGTTCAGGTTTAATTAATTCTTGCTTAATCGCAAGAGGAAGCAATGTATTAATATATTTAATATTAAATCTTATCAATTCTTCTTCTGTTAAGCTGTCATCTATATTTTTAATTAGGTTTAGACTTTCAGTTGAATCAAGGATTTCAAACATACAATTATTACAAGCAATTTCCTTTTCAGAAGTATTCATACCTTTTGGATTGATAGTTAAATTATAATTATCTGTATTAGAAACGATGATATTTTGTTTTGGATAAACTGAATAATTAGTTTCTATCCCTTTTAGAACTACTTCATCACACTCGACAACTGCAATTCTAAATATAAATTTAAGACTATTTTCTTGACATCTGACTTCACAAAATACTGTCTCTCCAACTTTACACTTTATGGTAACACGTATCTTTTTACCACTTGTGACTGCGCTATGATTTTCAGAATTAACTGATTTAATGTTTTCTTTTCCAATGGAATCGTTAAATGCAAATTCCATTGTTATTTCTTCATAATTTTCAGTGTTAAAAACAATAATATTTCGTATTCTTGATTTTGAAGATGATTCTCCTTCCGGCCTTTCCCAGTAAGGCATACCTTCTAAAGAAAAATTTTTCTTATTTTGAATATATTCCAGTTTCCTTGTATTTTTTTTATTCTCGTATGACTTTCTTACCTCTTCATATTCAGTAGTGTACCAATTAGGTTGACTTAATTGGTTTACACCTTTGTCGTCAAAGCTTTTTTCCAGTTGTTCTTCTGGATTTCCATATTTATGAATAGAGTCAACATCTGAAAATCTACTAAAGTTTTCTTCAAGTCTTTTTTCTAGTTGATTAACATTTTTAAAATCATATAATTCACTATCATAAAATAATCTAAAGCCTTTAAACCTAGATTTATCCAAGCTCTTACAACCAATAGATTCCAGTATTTCTTGATATTCAAAGAAAGATGTGTTTGATTCAAATATTTCTTCTTCTTTTTTTTTAAGTAAAAAATTAAGTATAGTTTTTTCTTGGGTACAAAGTTGTGATGTTTTTAATTTTTGTGTTATATCCTTAACTATACTATCTACGTGTAAAGGCATTCCAAGTTTTTGAAATGAGGTTGCACCCTTAATTATACTATCAAGAGATGAGTTATGAATGAATAATATTGCTGTTTTAGCAAACTCTGAGTATTTAGGGTCACTTGTTCCAACTTTATTTCTTAGAAATGTTAAGAAGCCATCGGTAATATTATTTATAGTAGCTGCAATTATAATTTTCACACCGTTAGATTCAATACAACATGTTTCATATTGATGCTTACTAGATATAAAGGTGTTTGTTAGTTGAGAATTTTTGAATGAATTATATAAGCTTTCTACCTGTATATCGTTTTCAAATTCTATGTTAAACCTATTTCCAGGCATAACATTAATAGAATTAAAATAGTTAATTATTGTTTTTGAAATATAATTATAAAATTTTTCTGACATATTGAGCATCCCCGCTATCACTTTTCTTTTCTAATAAATTTAATTTTTCAAATAGTTCAATAATTTTTTGTTTTGAGTACTTATCAAAGAACAGTCCACGCCTTTCATACTCTTCAAACAAAGAAGTAAGCCTTATTTTGTCTTTGTTATTGATGCATAGTCTTGTAATGAAGATTAAATACTCTTCTGTTAAGTTTAAAGTATTACCTAATGGGCCTCTTGGCTTGAGAAAATAGATTTTGCAAAATTCTTCAAACCAATTTTTATAGCCATTATATCTTGGATTACGAGAAGATGAATTTTTAAATTGATAGTCAATTGATTCATATAGTTTATATATTGCATTTAATATTTCATTGTTAAAGCGAGGAGTACCAGTTCTCATATTAATCCAATCAATATCCCCAACATGTGATTTATATTGGCTAATAAGTTCAGAAATATTATTGATTAAATTTTGTTTGTTAGTTTCATCACGAACAGTATAAACTTTATTTTTTATATCTATGTAAGATAATATCTCAACATCTTCTTTGTTACAGTGATTTAATAGTTCCAGACAATTTGCGTGTGAGAATAATACTCTTATATTACTTTCCAACATGTTCCATCCTGTGTCGTAACTTGTCCTTGATTTAGATGTACTTTCCCAGTCTAAATTAAAGTATATGTGTTCAACTTTATTTAAGTCAGCATCAAACATATCTCGGAGTTTGGAGGAAAGTTGCGATACGTAAAAGAAGTAATAATATTTTATTAAGTTTTCAAAATTATCTATAAATCTATTTGTATCTTCAAGTAGAAATTTAAAGTCCTTATTAAACATTTCTTTTACGTAAGGAAGTAGACATTTATAATTTTTCCTGGATACTTTTTTTTCTTTAAATTCAATTTTAACTGAATCTAACATTAACTTGTAAAGCATGTTATCAGGTTTTTGACTACATATGTTTTTATATAAGCTTATTAAGTTATCATCAAAAAATACACTATAAATAAACTCTGACAAATTAATAAACGTGGTATTTTTTTCTGCAACGATATAGTCAAAAATTTTAGAATGGAATACAAATATATTATCAGAGTCATCAAAAAATAAATTATCAATTATATCTGTAAATACAGATTTATCATAATTATTGTTAAAAGTTACTTTATTTAAAATATCAGATAGAACTTTTTCTTTGTCTAATTTTTTTGAAGCAGATAAATTATTTATGCATCTCGATAATTCTCCTAATAAAAATATAAAATTTTTTAGTTCGTCCCTATTTGACTTTTTAAATCTTGTTGTATAGGGGAGTAAAGGCATTTTCCTTCCTGTATTATGCTGTAAAGCGCATTTACCTTGCTGCACATCACTAAATTTATAACTAGCTTCAATATCTTTAATATTTACTTTATACATTATTTTATAACCTCTCAAAACTATATTGTTCAAAACTGCTATCAAAAGCTAATTTAAACATATTTGCATTTTTACTATTTTTTTCAATAAAATTAAGTTCACAGTTCTGTTCTCCAAATTTAAGCAATTTATCTATGAAGTTTACAAAGTTTACAAAGTTACATTTATCTTTTTTGTTAGGTCTATATCCATTTCTAATATTCATAAGTAAAACATATAAGGGATAGTCTATAGAAATTGAGTATTTCGCATCTTCTTTTTTTGGAGAAAACGCAAGAGTTAAAAATGGACTGAATTTTTGTAAAAGGTCTTTTGTATGAACTGTCTCTTTATTAACTTTAGCTTCTAATTCGATTTTTTGGCTTATCTTATATTTAAGTTGGTTTCTTCCAACTGGTATATTAATATAGCCTTTGTCATTTTCACCATTCCATTTATATATAGCCTCTTCAACTCTATCATATTCCCTTTTAGCCTTAGAGAAGGATTTCATTAAA
>CAYYEC010000083.1:0-9311 GCA_964470745.1 uncultured Eubacteriales bacterium
TTTAGTTAAGAATATCGTAGAATTGATTGACTAATAATAAAGTTGTCTCTGTCAATCTCAATCTTTTCTTTTTTACTTCCCTGTGTACTTTCAAGCCAAACACTAACTTTAGATTTTGGAATATCCGAAAGAAGCTCAGTTTCACCATTACCTGATAAAAGCCCTGTCTTTGGTTCATTCCTATTTATAGAAGAAGCTTGCTGCGATATATATGGCTTGCTAAAAAATTCTTCATCATCTGCAGCAGTCACTTCTTCTAAGGCATTCTTTGGTAAATTTATATTTGTCTCAACTAACTTTTTTGCTCCCGGAATTTGAATGATCTTTTTTTCTAGTTTTTTTACATTATTTAATTTATTCTCTTTAACCTTTTTGATTATTTCTTTTTTGATTATTTTATCTTTTGAAAACAGTCTCGAAAATGTTAAGAAATCAATACCAACTACTATAACAACTATTCCAAATATTTTACTGAGCTTCTCTTCTCCTGAAAATATACCTCCAAAGGCTGCTGCCAGTATAATTCCTATTAAGAAACTCTGAATAATCCCACCGATAATTATAGAGCTTGTCTTAAACCTTAGCTTGAATGATTTTTGTATATTTTCCTTCTTAATCTTTTGTTTATTACTTTCTCTAGCTTCTTTTACTTCCTCCAGTCTTTTCTCATCTATATTTACTATATAAGGAATATCAATCTTTGGCTTCTCATGCAAATCCTTTTTAGTTTCAGGCTCATGTATCCCTTTTTCATTTGCTGAGATTTTAATATCATCATTCTCTTTGTTTTTCATGCCCAAATGCCTATTATCAAAATCATAATTTATTGGATATAATAATTCCTTAAGTAAATTATACATATCACCTATATTAAAAGTATCACGTCTCAAACAGGATAGTATTTTCTGAAAATAGCTATCACTTCCTGAAGCTTCAATATTTATCTTATTTACCATCAAATCAATTAAAAACTCTTTAAACAGTATATTTACATCGTCAGTTTGCTCAACAGGTACATACATCATATATACTTGCTTGTCATAGGGATCTATATACATATAGTCTGTTGATAATATAAAAGACCTTGCTTTTAGTAAATAGCTCTCACAACTTATTAATGCATCAGTTATTCCTAATAAAATCTTTATAGCAATATTCCAGCTCACTGTTTGTCTGGATAGAAACTGCGAAAATAAAAGCTTGGAGGTAATGTTATAATATATATTTATGTCATCGTCCTTACGCCTTATATCAAGAGGTAAAAATCCTTTTAAGCTTTCAATGTTTTTACTTATCATTTTTAACTGATAGGACTCAATCTTTTCTCCTGCCTTTGCAGTTAAAACAGCATAGCTTGCGGTAGAGCTGCTCTCATAGCTGTGACTAAATTTGTCTTCAATATAATAAAGCATTTAATAGTCTCCTCTCATATAAGTATATTTATAAACATAGCAATAAATATAAAAGGGGCAAAAGCAAGTTTTTCTTTTATTTTTGCTTTTTTTACTGCAACAAATATGATACCAATAATTGAACTTAAGATTGCTGCATAAAATAATATTGTCCAAATTTCTGCAAATCCAAGAACCAAACCCATACTTGATAAAAGCTTTACATCTCCAAAGCCCATAGTACCATGAGAAAATAATGATATACTACCAAGTATTATCAAGATAGTTAGTCCTCCAAATAATATATCCGTAATGCTGTTATCTGTTGGCAGCAAAAAATTAATAACACCTGTTATTCCCATTAAAATCCAGCAAATGTCTGGTATAAGCTTTGTTCTAATATCACAAAAAGCTGCCCATCCAAGCAAAATTGTTGTAATAATATATTTTACATTATCTATGCTCAATCCCTTTGGCACTAGAATTAAGCTTTCAATAATTATAATTGATATCAGCAAAACAATTATATTACTATTTCTGTTTTTCACCTTTTCCCTCCACCTGTTCAGTTGAATTCTGAAAAATTGGTACTCCATATGCGTACTTTATCTCCAAATCTACGTTGCTATCTTCTGCATACTTTTTACATTCTCCTAGCTTTTCTTCTAACTCTTGAGAGTTCTCAATATTAGGGAATATTATAATTACCTTTCTATTTTTTATCATATCCATAGTAATGTTATGCCCTAGCTTATTTGCTCCCGTAAAATCTTTTATCCTGTCAATTTCTTTATTAATTGTTTTTTTCAAAGTTGTGATATTAGAATAGGTTTTACTCAAAAGATTTATCGACCTTATATTCACTATTTCTCCTATATCTTTATTAAATATGTCTATATCAGGGAAATAATGAGGTAAATTTGCTCCCTCTCTATCTCTAATTATATTTCCTCTTTCAAAACTACCCAAATCCCAAACACTTTCTGTATCATCAGAATCATCTTCCAAATCATCTCCAACTCCAGACAACCAGGCTTTTACTCCTGCCCTTTGCTTCATTTTAATATCAGGAATAAATTTTATTGGTAAAACCGGTGCTATTTTATATTTTAAAACAATATTTATACTATCTTTATCTTCAAAAAACGTCGATTCCGAAAATTCCAATCCGGAAATTCCATCTCTTATATTTAAGCTTTTAAGCTTTTTATCTAAATCTTTTTCTCCACTGCCCAATAAATACTTTTTCATAATCAACTTAATGACAGGTGTCATAGAAGCCGCTTTATTTTTTTCAAAAAAACTGTCTGCAAAGTAATTTATTATTGACATTACTTCAGATTTTGGGTCATTTTTTATCTCATTAAATATTTCTTCTATCTTTTTGCTTCCATTTTTAATATTCTCTTCTGAATTTTTTATATTTTCTATAGTATCATTTACCCTATTGTCTCCTACATCTTGCAAAGACTGTGTAGTTGAATCCACAGTTTCTCCAAACATATTATACACTCCTATTACGTCTTCCATATGGTCTTGAAATCGGACCTTTTTTTTACTCATACTATCCTTAATACTATCGTTTTGACCTTTAAACCCGCTAACATTATATATATATGAATACATGCTTAATTCTTCTGCAGTCTCATTTAAAGCATGCTGAACAGACTCATGAATATATACAATTTTTATTATGTACATTATACTTACAATTGCACATATAAACAGAGGTAAAACAAGTGCCGCCTCAACTGTAATAGAACCTTTTCTTAAAATGTTTCTTCTTCGTCTATATATATCCTTACTACCGTTTACATTGATATGATTTTTCTCTTCTTTTTCTCCTTTCATATTTAGTACCCCTCATATATGACTTTATGTATTATATGTCTTTCTCCATCTTCTGTTTTTACGGATGATGGCATAAAGCTTTTCGTAACAAACATATATTTCATTGAAACTGTTGCATCTATTTTTACCAATGTGTTTTGCTCACTTAAGTTGAAATACGGTCTTGTACCATTTGTATTAATCTGAATCAAATCTTCCATTCTTAATGTAGTTTTTTTGCTATCTTGTATTAATAGAAGAAGTCTTAAATAATCAAGATATGACATATCAATGTAGTCACCCTTTATATTTCCAACATCTTTTTGTGGAATGTTTTCCTCCACATATTTCTCTAGTGAATCAATCCCTTCTTCTGCTTTCTTTCTTAATTCTTTTACTAAATCATCTTTATCTTTTTTTATTTTCACATTTATCTCATCAATTATTTTTATTATTTCATTATTTACATCTTCCTGACTTTGTTCTAAATAACAGTTGTAGGAGTCTTTTAGCTTTTGAAGTTTATCATCTGATAAATTCTTTATATATTCTTTTATTTTTCTTTCTATCTCTCCCATTATTCCTTTGCTTTCTTCCGTCGTTTCCAGTGATTCATTTATTTGATCTCTTAAAATTTTCTCCGTTTCACTTCCAGTTGTTTTCAATTTCGCAAAGGATTCAACCAAAATATTCTCTATTTTGGTTGATATGATAGAATCTACTTTGTCCATTACTTCATCTGCAGCTTTATTGGCTTCTGAGATAGTCTTGCCTGTTATCATATCCTTGAGTTTTTGTATTCCACCTTTAGGCGAAAGCACCCAATTTCTTTTGTAGAATGGTACATTTTCGCCATTTGCGAGAGTATCCAGGTCTATTAATGATTCTGCCATGGACCAACTGCACATTATCAATGTCTGTACTATTGGTATTCCAAAGCCTGTCCAGCCTGCTATTCCAGTCGCCAACGCAAGTGCTTCATTTCTTTTTTCCGCATCCATATATATTGCTATTGTATTCATAGCAAATCTAACAGCTAGTATCTGCCCCTTTACAAATAGTAAATTTGTATTTTCATTCTTATTACCTGTTAGAATATATTCAATTTCGCCCTTTTTGAAAAAAGTATCTCTACTTGTAAGTGGTTCTCCTCTAAAATCAAGCTTTTTCATATCAGGTAGTTTTTCTTTGTCAGATACAGCATTTTTAAATGTCATGAGTAAGTATTCATTAAAATAAATCTCATCTCTCATATCTGTCCCCATATTTTTAATTTTTTCCCCGATCATTCCACCTATAGCTGCAAATATGTTTAATCCTTCCTCTGATTTTGGATTGTCAGAATCCTCACCAAATTCCATATTGTCATAAAATGTTCCTTCTTTTTCTTCCTCTTCCTTTGTATAGGTAGCATGAGGCAATTTGGAGTATAAATCATTACCAATCTCATTAAAATCCTCTTCTTTTTCTGATTCTTTTTTATCTGCAGCTTTTTCACTTACTGCTTCTCTCGGATCTGACTCTTTTGCGTTTTTATCAACTTTTGGTTTCTTATTGTTTTTATATGCATCAATCTCTTCTCCATCAGGCTCTGGATCAGGCACATATTTCAATGTTTTATCATACTGATTGATCTCGCCAACTACATTAATCTTTAAATCAACCTGATTTTTAATATCGTTCTTATTTTCCCCTTTAATATCTCTTGTCTTTTTTTCCAAACCATCTACTTCGTCCAATATTGCTTGGATGATTTCCTTATTTTTATCTGCAGCCAATTTAATATTATTTAATCCTGCAATTGATACGTTTTCAGATATTTTAAGTAATTCATTCCGAATTCTAATAGCAAAATCGCTATTATCTCCTTCAAGTGACCTGGTGACTTCTATTATCTCGGACTCAATATCAGGCAATTTCTTTAATAATGTTTTCACCAAATCTGATGCATTCTTATTTGCATTTTTATAGACTATTAGTAAAGATATTAATTCTGCTTTATACTTTTTGGCATCATTAGCGAAATCATCTATATCATCTTCCAGATCACTTATCTTACTTTTAAGATTTTTTATTTCTGAGTTTAACTCATTCTTTTTCTTAGTTAATTCACTTTTTTTTGATTTTAATTCTTTAATTGATTCTTTTTCAGAAGAAACATCTACAATCCCACCCTCTTCTGCTTTCTCTTCTTTTTTATCAATGTCGCTCTCAAGTTTTCTTATTTTTTTTTCTTTACTATCAATCCTATCTTCTACATCATCCAATGCTTCTTCTTTCTCTTCCAATTCTTTTTCTAACTTATCTTTTTGCTTTATAGAATAAATTTTTCCGGCGATTGCTTCAGCATATTTATCTATTTTTTTATTCAATTCACTTTTACCAAATTTTCGAATTACTTCTGTTTCACAGTACAAGCCCACCATATGTTTTCTAACATCTTTTAGTTTTCTCTCGACGGAAATCTTTTTCCCCAGTGTTTTTGATTGATTTGAAAAACTTTTTATTGTTCCCAATTTTGTTATAAAGCCGTCTACTGCTTCTAATGGAGCTCTATATTTCATAAACTCAATAATTTGCCTTCTTGATACCTCTGGTTCAGCCAAACTATAAATTGGAGTAACTCTCACATCTTCAATAACAAAATCATAGATGTCAAAATAGCCTTTTTCAACTAAAAGGTTCGCATTAAGACCCTCAAAAACATAATTTTCAAGTTCATCTTCGCTTAAATTATAAATGGACATAAGACCATAATCCTTTTTAAGCTTCCCATCATAGCCTGTTAGAATATCCTGCGCACATGCCTCTACTGCATCCTGTACTATAGCATCTGCTGCCCTTATTCGGCTTCCATCAACCAATACACCTGTAAGAGCTATCATTACAATCAACATTAAGCTCAAAAATATTGTTATTGTTCCATCTCGTCTGAACAATATATTTCCCCTCAACCTTTACTTTTTTATGCTTTTTCTTACTTGAAGAAACCTTCAATTTTATCCTTAATCTTATCAAATGATTCTTTTAAAGGTGAAAATGCTTTAGTTATTCCACCTTCTACAGTATCTTTAATCCCCGTCCTTTTTGCTACATCAATTATCATATCCGTATTGTTGATAAACTCTTTAGGATCTTTTATTACTGAGACCGTCTGCGCTTTTACTATATACGTTTTTCCTACGCCAAATACTTTAAAAAGATTGCCTGTTGGTATGTTATATTCTACTTCAATATCAATAACTAGCTTTTTATATATTATATAATTCTTATAATCTGGAGTTATTCTATATCCTTTAACTGAGAAAACATTATTTTTATTTATATATTGCAAGATATAGTTCTCTATATTTTGTATTTTCTCATCTGTGTTCCCTGAAGATATATGCCAGTACAATGGCTCTTTTTTTAAATCATCTTTTGCCACAAAACCAGTTTTGAGCCCATCAAATGATTTTGAAGGATTGTCCCAGACAAGAGCAGCCACTTTAGCTGCTCTATTTGCAACAGACTTAAGATATACTCTTTGGTATTGAAGCATTCCCAAAAATATAATAGTAAAAATACATAAAAAAGCTATTGGAAATATAATCGCTGCTTCCACTGTAATACTGCCTTTGGAATTTAGTCTAATTCTACTCATAGCTTTTAAAACTATCATTTAGTGTTATCTGTTAAATCTGTAGTCTCGTTTGATATGTTGCCAAAAATTGTATTAATAAGACCCAGTACCTGCTTTTTAAATAATAATGCAACTCCAACTAGAATAGCAATAATGATAACAATCTCAACTGTATTTATTCCATCTTCTTCTTTTAAGAACCTGCCAAGCATTTTAATCATCTTCTCATCCCCTATTTTTTATTTTTATATAACTGCTATATTGCAGTAATATTAAATACCCTTAAAAGCTAATATTGCTGGAGTCATAACAACAATTAGTACTGCCAGAAACATAATCATCATCGGAAATACTAACTTTGCAGAAGCTTTTTCCCCCAGCTGTCTTGCAGTGTTTTTTCGCATTTCCCAGCATTCGTTACCAAGACTTTTTAACTCGTAAAGAGTTCTTGACCCACCCAATTTCAAATTTTGAACTATAACTCCGATAAAGTTTGATATTTCCTTTATCTTTATCCTATCTGCAAAGTCTTGATATGCATCTACCTCAGGTGTCCCACTCTTTAAGTCAGTAACTACCTGACGTAATTCCATATATAGCGGAGTATTTCTTTTACTATCTTCTACAATCTTCTCCCAGGCATTTCTAACAGTCATTCCGGCACCTATCAATAATGTCAATTTATTTACATAATCCGGGAATTCTAATTTTATACTTAAAACTCTATTTTGACTTTTTTCATCCAACATCTTATCATTAAGGAAAAAAACTATTACAGGAGCAAATAACAAGAATATAAAATAATTCCACGTATCCTCTATTAATAAACCATAAAATGTGGATATTACAATGGCGAGAATTATATATACAATTTTATTTGCCAGATGCATCTGCATATAATATTGAGCATATCTTGACCCGTATACCAATGATACCTTTCGAAATATTATCTGATCATATTTTGTTGAATATCTATAATTTATTTTTTGCAATATGTAGAGACCTATAGGTAACAGCTTTTTCAATGAGTATTCTTTTTTATTCAAAGGCGTAATGTATTCTTCAAATCGTCCTTTTGACTTAAAAAGTGCATATATTATACATATAAACTCAAAACACAATAAAAACCCAATTATGTAATCAAACATCGATTCAAGCATACCTTCCTCCTTAAGCTATATATTGATATCCATAATTTTTTTAGATACAAAATATCCTGTAGAAATTAGTCCTATTGCCAAAGTCATAACAGATCGTCCTATTAAAGTAGTAAACACAGGTTCCATAAATTCTTTGCCAGTAACTGAAAGGAAAAATATCATTCCAATAGGCGCAATAGTTAATATTTTTTGTTCAAGCTTTTTAGATGCAACCATATTCTCGATTTCCTGTTTTATTTCAATTTTGTCCTTAATCATAGTAGATGTATTTTTTATTACCTCAACTAAATTTCCTCCAGTCCTGTTGCATGTTTTAAAAACATCTGCAAAGCTTTCTATGTCTTCTAAATGTGATCTTTTGGCAAAATCCATCAAACTCTTTTCAATGGTCTCATTCATTTCCAACCTTCTTAGGATTATTTCAACTTCTTTTATTATAAAGGTATCTGGGTCTGGAAATACTCCCTTGAGGGATTTTAATACACTTAGAAAAGCACCTTCAACAGATTTTCCTGCTGTTAGTGCAGTCGAAAGATAATACAACATTTCTTTAAACTGCATATTCAGTTCCCACTTGCGCTTTTCTATTATTTCCCTGATTCTTATCTTAGGATAGAAATATGCCATAGAACACAATAATAATGAAAATATTATATTCTTATAAAAAATATATCCAACTACAAATAAAATAGCTGCAGCCAATACTATATATAATATTCGCTCTTTATACTGCATCTGATATTCATTATAATTAACAAGCCCTTGCCCCTGTTTCAACTCTTCCACTCTACCCACCCATTTATCTTTCAATCTTTTACTTTAATTCTCAATTCCATTTAATTCCTTGCATCTCAAACTTCCATGTATTAATCATCTTATTATTGGTACGCCTGAGTTCACCTACAACCCTTCCATCTACTTCTCCCTCTTCTACAAATTTGTATAATGGGTTTAGCTTTATTTCTCCCTTTTCATAACCCAATACTTCACATATTTCCATGGTTTTTCTTGACTTATCTCTAAGCCTTGATAGATGTATAATAATATCCAGTGCAGATGCGATTTGCTGCCTTATTGCTTCAAGTGGAAATGGAGCCGCCATAAGCACCATTGTTTCAAGTCTGCTTAACATATCCTTTGTGGAATTTGCATGACCTGTTGAAAGAGAACCATCATGTCCCGTATTCGTTGCTTGAAGCATATCTATAGCTTCTGCTCCACGCACCTCTCCTATCACTATTCTTTCGGGTCTCATTCTTAAAGATGACTTTATTAGATCTCTAATACTTATTTCACCCTTACCTTCTA
>CAYYEC010000083.1:9321-10886 GCA_964470745.1 uncultured Eubacteriales bacterium
ACTCAAGCTTTACAAGATTATCAACTCCAACAATTTGAAGTTCTGCTGAATCCTCTATTGTTATTATTCTTTCATCTTTCGGGATGAAATTTGATAATGCATTCAGAAAGGTAGTTTTCCCGGAGCCTGTTCCACCACACACAAATATATTAAATTTGGCTGCTACTATTTTGTTTAAAAAATCGGCCGCTTCTTCAGTAATAGAACCATAATCCAATAGCTGTTTTATTGTCATAGCCTTATCAGAAAATTTCCTAATCGTCACTATAGGCCCATTTAAAGCAACTGGCTCTATCACTATACTTACACGCGACCCATCAAGCAATCTTGCATCACATATTGGATTGGATTCGTTTACCACTCTATTAACGCCAGATACAATTTTTTGTATTACATCCTCAAGTCGTTCCTTACTCTCAAATATTGTAACTAATTTTTCTAATCGCCCTTCCCTTTCTACAAACACGTTCTCATGACCATTTATCATTATTTCTGTTACAGTATTGTCTTTAAGTATAGGCTCTAGGATATCAAAACCCCTCATTTTATTAAAAACACTTTGCACAATCTCAACTTTCTCTTCTGCTGTAAAACGAAGTTGTCTTGACTTTTCGAAAACAACCTCTGTAATTATATCTCTTATAAGCTCATCATTTATAGCCTTTGATAAATCTATTCTTTTACCAACAATAGTCTGTATTTCATTTACAAGCCTATTCCTAAGTACAGTCTCCATAGTCTTATCCTCCAGCCTTCAGATCTTTTCATATAATTTTAAAATTTCAGAATATTTACCAAGTTCTGTTGTCAACTTAGTAAAAGAAGATTTGTCATTAAGCTCTGGTATGCAAGGCATTTTTACTTCAAATTGTTTTCCTTTTAAATCCATATCATTAATTTTTGCTATTGATTGGGATGTACACATATTTGCAATAAAAATAACTTTTTCAAATACATTATATCCTTCTTTTTCTTCTGAAATATACAGCTGATTTATAAACTCCTTAGTCTTTTGAATAGATACATGATTTGCTGCTGCAATTACAATAATCTCATGGCATATTTCCATAATCTTTTTATTCCTGTAGTCAAATTCACTTGATAAATCAATAAATATTCTCTCATAGTTTTTACACATAGCCAATTCATCTACAAGTTTGACCATATCCTCCCCATTAAGCGTTTCCATTTCATCAATGCACTCTGGAGGTGCAAATAAATCTACTCCAAACTCATTTTCTGTATACTTAGCAGACTCTATTTTTGCTGAAATATTTTTGTTTCCATTTTTTAGAAAAAACAATATATCAGAAAAGCTTTTATCTGTTTCTATATTAAAAAATGCTAATGAAGAATTAATTCTCTGGTAGTCAAGATAGAATGTCTTATAGCCTTGTCTAGCGCTTATTGTACTCATTAGAGCTGCAATTGTGCTTTTTCCGCTCCCCCCTGCCGCTGAATAAACTGCAATAATTTTGCTGTTTTTTTCGCCATTTAATGTTGGAATCTTACTTTCACATTTCCCTGTATATATATTTATTATGCTTTTTATAAGATCATCTATA
>CAYYEC010000084.1:0-10830 GCA_964470745.1 uncultured Eubacteriales bacterium
GGAAAAGATATTGAAAAAATGTATGCTGGTTTAATGACTCCGGAAGAGGTACTTGATGGTATTTCAAATAGGAGAAAAAAACTGGCTAAACTTTTACAAGATCCAAATTGGTAAAAATACCAAAAAGGAACAGTTTTTAATTGACACAAAAATGTGTCAATTAAAAACTGTCTTATTTAAGCACCAAGTATTTCAACTTCCTTTTCCTCAAGAAATTGATTTGTATAAAGTCTGTAGTAATACCCCTTTAACTTAAGTAATTCTTTATGGGTTCCTGACTCAACAATTTTTCCATCTTCAATTACAAGTATCCTGTCTGCTGAGCGAATTGTTGAAAGTCTATGAGCTATTATAAAACTGGTTCTTCCTTTAAGTATTTTTTGTATGGCATCCTGAATAATTTTTTCTGTTTCAGTATCAACAGAAGAAGTGGCCTCATCCAGGACAAATATTTTGGGATTGGAAAGTATAGCTCTGGCAAAGGATATTAGCTGCTTTTGGCCGGTTGAAAGCATACTTCCACCTTCTCCCACTTCAGTATCATATCCCTTCTCCATTTTTACTATAAAATCATGTGCATTTACCAGTTTGGCAGCATTGATAATTTCCTCTTCTGCTGCGTCTATTCTGCCATAAATAATATTATCTTTTACAGTCCCACTGAATAGATGTGGCTGCTGTAAAACATAGCCCAGATTTGAATGGAGCCAGTTCAATGGCATTTCCATGTAATCCACACTGTCAACAAGTATTTGACCATCAGTAGGTTCATAAAAGCGGCATGCCAGATTTACAATTGTACTTTTACCGGACCCGGTTTCGCCTACAAGGGCAATAACTTCACCTGCTTTTATATCAAGATTAAAGGAGTCAAGAACTGATTCTCCATTTTTATATGCAAAGTTTACATTTCTAAAAATTATATTACCTTGAAGATTCGGCCAAAGCTCGGTCTTTGGATTGCTGCTATTACCATATTTTTTAATAACACTTTCACTGTCTACTATATCCGGCTTTGTCTCTATCAATGATAAAATACGTTCAGCAGATGCCTGGGCATTTTGAAGATCAGTAAAAACTCTTGCAAATTGTTTAACGGGTTCGAAAAAATGTACTGTAAAAGTTATAAATGCCACTAAGGTTCCATAACTGATTTTATCAGCCACCACATTTGAGCCTCCATACCACAGCACAAGTCCGGTTCCTATACTTCCCAAGGTTATTATAATTGGAGTATACAGGGATGAAATTATTGCAGAATGTACAGCTGAATTTTTAAATTCTTGAGTTACCAATTCAAATTCACTTAAGTTTTGTTTTTCATTTACCAGTGTTTTTATAGTTTTTGCTCCCATTATCCCTTCAGAAATACTAGCTGTAAGCTGGGAATTATTTTTTCGTACTTTTCTAAAACCAGCTAAAATCTTTCTCTGAAAATATACACTTACCAATATTAAAAAAGGAATTGTTGAAAGTGTTACTAAAGCCATTCTCCAATTAATAAAGAACATAGCTACAGCCATAATTATCATAGTAGAAATAGCCCAGGAGATATCAATAAATCCCCAGGATAGGGTATGACCCAATTTTTTAATATCAGATGTCATCCTTGACATTATCCAACCGGCAGGAGTTTCATCAAAATATGTAAGAGATAGTTCCTGAAGTCTTTTAAAACCTTCTTTCCTGATTTCATAGCATACTCCTGTCTCAACTGTTCCGGCAATTCTAATCATTGACCAGACTACTAAGCCTTGCAATATAATAACTATACCTACACGAGAAGTAAATAACCATAACCCATCAGTAGTCTTTGGTATAACAAAACTGTCAATTATTATTTTTGAAATAAATGCAAATAACGTGTCAACAAGTCCTAACATAGCCATCATAAGGAATAGAATAACCATTCTTTTTTTGTAGGGATTTAAATATGAAAAGAGCCTTTTCCATAAATTTAAATCCAATTTTTTTGTATATTCTTGTTCTTGAAATCTATTCAAGAGTGTCACCGCCTTGTGTTTATTTTTAGTGAAAGAGATATTTTATAAGAATCAACTTACATCCTCTAAATCATCCTCCAATGAATTTTGTATCTCCCAAATTCGTTTGTACAATCCGTCAGTATTTATTAGTTCTCCATGTTTTCCTTGTTGTACTATACTTCCATTCTCAAGGACATAAATAACATCTGCCTCTGCAAGGGTAGTTATTCTATGTGATATTATGAAGGTTGTTGTATCCTTGCTTTTTTCATTTAAAGCTTTACGAATAGCAGCATCGGTTTCTATATCCACTGCACTTAGAGAGTCATCGAATATTAATATCGGACAATTTGCAATAATAGTTCTGGCAATAGCAATTCTTTGCTTTTGACCTCCTGACAGAGTAACCCCACGTTCACCAACAAGAGTATCATATCCTTTCTCGAATTCTTCTATGGCTTGATGCACAGCAGCTATAGATGTTGCTTCATATATTTCGCTTTCATCTATATTGGATTTTGCAAGAGATATATTTTCTTTTATTGTTTTTGAAAAAAGGAATGGCTCTTGAAGGACTATTCCTATCTTGCTTCGCAGCCATTTTTTATCTATATTTCTTAGTTCTACACCATCTATATTAATTGAGCCCTTTTGATAGTCATACAGTCTAACTAATAGGTGAACCAGGGAGCTTTTACCGGAACCTGTTGGTCCAAGTATTGCAACAGTCTGACCCTTGTTCACTTTAAAGGATATATCATTTAGTACCTTGTTATTTTCATCATATGAAAATGATACATTCTTAAATTCGATTTCACCTTTTATGTCGGGAGTCAGTCTATCATTTGGGTCAAATTCAATTTTTTGGTCAAGAATTTCCTGTATTCTGCTGGCAGAAACAAATGCCTGACCGGCAAAAGCAAGAATCTCACCAAGCTGACGTATTGGCCAAAGAAGCATTCCTATATATGAAAGAAAAGCTACCAGCGTACCGACAGTTATTATTTCCTTTGATGCCCAATATGTACCCAAGACTATAACTATTAACAGTTGAGTTAAAGATATAAAGTCTGTAGAAGACCAAAAATTTGACATCAATCTAACAATCCCATATACTCTTTCTTTATATTCCCGGTTTTTATCATCAAATTTTTCAATTTCATAGTTTTCCTTTCCAAAGGCTTTAACAACACGTATACCAGTTACATTTTCCTGGAGAGTTGATGACATTCTGCTTTCTGCTTCATCTGCAAAACGAAATATTTTCTTCATACTGTTGAAAAAAACAATAGTAATAACAAATACTACGGGTATTAATGCAGTTGAATATAAAGCGTATCTAGTATTTAATGAAAACATTATTACTAGAACATAAACAGATTTGAATACTATTTGACCAATATCTACAAACTTGTTTGATATAAAATTTAAAATAGTTTCAATGTCAGAAGTACAACGTTGTATTAGATCTCCTGTTTTGACCTTTACGTGATACTCATATGGCAGATGTTGTAAATGATCAAATATCCTTTCCCTAAGGTTTTTCCCGGCTGACTCTGCAGCCAGGGCTGCCCATTTACCCTTTAAAAACATAAATACACCTTGACCTATAGTTAACAATACAATAATTATGCTTATAAACCATAGGTTTTTTGATAGTGTGGTTCTTCCACCTAAATATTCAACTAAAGATAAAAACCACTTGGGTAAATTCATGGGTTCATTACCAATAATGGAGTCTAATGTAGTTTTCAATACCAGTGGAAAAGCGATAGAAAACAGGGCAGAGATATTAATTGCAATAATAGCAGCCAGGTAAACAATATATTTACCTTTTAATAGTTTATAAAGCATTTTAAAATTTCTCATTAAAATTTCACCACTTTCTTTTTGTTGACCTGATGTACTATTTGTGTTTGTGTTATAGGATTAAAAAAGATTAATAATATGTAATTATAAATTTGCTAATATGCATTCTAACCCTATTATTTAGTAAATTCAATTAATGCCATAGATTCTATAGACAGGGGAGTTACATAGAAATTTTCACCTTTAGATTTCTTATTTTTTGTAATATGAAAGTTTTTGACACAAATAAAAAACCACAGGTGCTTTACAACCTATGGCATGTTTTGAATTAAATAATTATTCTAAAGAACACCACAAACATATACACAGGCCGTATTGCAAATATTAAAATTTACGACTAATGAAATACTATTTAGAAACATTTTCACAAAAACGACCTCCTTTTAATATATTTTGTATCGTTAGTATATAGGTAAATGTTAGAAAAAGCAACCTGATTTCTAATTTTGTAATATATTTGTAACTTTTAGTAGATTTATATGTTGATTATTGTAAATGAAATTCTTTCTTGCAAGTAAAGAAGACTTAAAAATATATTTATTAATTTAGCCTGTTCGTTATAGATGCCGAACTTTAGAATTAAATTTTAAAATGTAGTTCGACATCTATATTATCTAAGGCCTAACTTTTCTGATAAATTTAACTTTATTGTTCGTTATCTATAGTTTATTATATTAAGTAATATTATAACAATATATTTGTAATTTAACGAATTGCAAAAGATAAGGCAAGAAGATACAATTCTTGATTTATTTATTTCAAAATCAAGAACTCCAACCACTTGCCTTTATATGAAAAGGTTAATGAGACTGCTTATTTATTAAAAAATTATAATTTCATAAACTGGAAAAGTATGGTAAACACCATCTAATGTAAAACCTACATTTCTTTTTACCATTTTTTCCGGGTCTGTTTCGTGTGCTTCTGTATAGGTCAAAGTATATGTTATAGTTATACCTGTGTTTTTTGAAGTACCATTACTATATAGGGCATATACTTCTCCGGAACCGACATAACCACGAATACTTCCATCAGAATTTATCAATGTAGCAGATTTAATGTTTCTTAATTCTGCTCCTATAACAGTGACCGGGTCAACTACTTCAATAGTAATACTATTTGAACCGGAGAACTTTGAAGTATTAGCACCTGAGCTCATATTTATAGAATAAGTAATGGTATAAGTACCTGGACTTTCTGCTGTGTAAATTGCTGTAGAAATATATTCTCCATAAACTGAATCAAAGGCCGTACTTACTTTTGTTGCATCCACCCAATTATCTGTATAATCAGAGCCATGTTTAATAGTATTTGCTCTCAATTGAACTGTATCACCGACATTTACTTTAGTTATGTCTGCACTGATGTCAACATCAACATCTTTTTCAACTGTGGTATCTAAAGTGGCGGAGCTGGATAATGCCAGAGTACTAAAAGTACTCATTTTTTTATGAGGAGCTGCAAAAACATTAACAAAATTAGTTAACATAATAAAAAATATTAGAAAGATAGATAATTTTTTCTTCATGTTTACTCTCCCTTCAAAAATTAGATTTTATTAATATTTCCAATTATTATGTTAATTATAATATATGGCATCAAATTATACATCCATCCAGAGTCTTAAGTTTGTTAGGGTATATCTACTAAAAAGGACCCATAAAAAATATAATGACTGATTTTAATATTAAAATCAGTCGTTATATTTTTTTATGGGTTTTGATTGTCGGCTTTAGCCTGTTGGGCACTCCATGCCGTTTAGAGGAAAGCTCAAAATACATTAAAAAACCTATTTCTTTTTGCTCGAGATAAGGTGACTTGTTCGTGTCACCTTAACATGATACAATAAACAACGAGGTGATAAAATGCGGATAGATAGGCTTTTTGAAATTGTTTATATTTTAATAGATAAAAAAAGAGTAACTACACAAGAACTGGCTGCGCATTTTGAAGTATCTAAAAGGACAATTTTACGGGATATTGAAGCACTTACAATAGCAGGTATCCCTATTTATACGTCTAAAGGCAAAGGTGGAGGCATTTCCATTTTGGATAATTTTGTTTTTAACAAGACTACGATTTCTGATGAAGAACAAAACCAAATTATATTTGCACTACAAAGTCTTGCTCCTACACAATACGCAAATACAAACAGTATTCTTTCTAAACTGAGTTCGCTGTTTGCCAAAACAGTAATAAACTGGATAGAGGTTGACTTTTCCGGTTGGGGAAATACTGATCTTGACAATGAAAAATTTGAAAAAATTAAAATGGCTATTCTTGATAGGCAAGCCATTACATTTTCTTATGCAAGTCCTTACGGAGAGCTGTCAATTAGGACTGTTTATCCATTAAAACTGTTATTCAAATCAAGAGCATGGTATTTGTATGGTTATTGCCTTTTGAGAGAAGATTATCGGCTGTTTAAGATAAATAGAATGACAATTTCCAGCATCGAGCCGTATAAATTTGAACATGAAACCGCATCAATGCTACCTATTAAAAAAGTAAACAAACCTGTTGAGCCTGTTACTTTAAAGTTGAGATTTTTACCGAAAGCCGCTTCTCGTGTTTATGACGAATTCCACCCAAAAGAAATAATCCGAAACGAGGATGGCTCTTTGACGGTCGCAACTACTGCACCACATGATGATTGGCTATACAATTTCTTGCTTTCGTTTGGTGCTACCGTTCAAATTATTGAGCCATACGCAATAAGGGTAAATCTGCTTTGTCGTATAGATGAGATGAAAAATTTCATCAATCAAACATAAAATGACGTACTGCTGTCACCTTATATGCTTTATAATAATAGCAGAAAGGAGGTATTTGGTTTGCCAAAAACACTATCTGAAAAACTTGGAATTAAGAATGCTATGACAATCTATCCTGTTCATGCTCCAGAATCATATAGGAGTTTAGTTGACGGGCTTCCCGAAGATGTTATTATCGAAGATAGTTTTAATGACGGTGATGTTTTGAGTTTTGTGCATTTTTTTGCTCATGACCCTGCGCAGCTATTTGTAGAGATACCGCAACTAACAAAACAGCTTGCTTCAAATGGAGTATTATGGATTTCATGGAAAAAGGGTGTGCCTCAGTTTAATGAGAACCATATACGAGATTTTATTCTTAATAATGACCTTGTTGATGTAAAAGTTGCTTCTGTCAATTCAGTTTGGTCAGCATTAAAATGTGTTCGTCCATTAAATAAACGGTAATAGGTATTTCTAGGTATACAGTTAATGATTTGAGTGAAACCTGCGAGTCAAGCAATATAGTATTTAGAGAAGGAGGAAACTAATGGTGAAAAAAATAATTATAGTATTAATTGCATTATTAAATGGTGGATGGATGATTTTTGATGGAATCCATGTATTACTTAAAGGTAAGTATTTTGGTCCAGAAACTCCAGGACCGTGGAGCAATATTATTTCTTCAATAGGTATTAATCCTTTTAAATTTGGAATTCCATTTATTATTTTAGGATTACTTTGGATAATATTTCTTACTACAATACTTCTCCATGTGTCGTGGGGATGGTATGGGGCACTCATCACAGCTATAGCAACCTTATGGTATTTACCCGTTGGAACTATTCTCTCAATTATTTATATAGTTTTACTTATTGTATTTAGAATCTGATTATACAGCAAAACATATATTTACGGATAATTTCTGATGATTATGTATAATTTGCTAGGGTGTAAGCCCGAATAGTTAAATATTCATGCATTATAACAGTCAATTTGTACTTTTTGCAATAGAACAAAATCTTTTATAGTAATCATAAATAATATTAGGAGTGCAAATGTTAGATTATAAAAGAGAACGGAAATTGCTATCACAGAAACTTGGCATTAAAGGAGGCATCAAGGTTATTACTGTAAATCCACCAGACAACTACTATGAGCTTCTTGGGGACTTACCTGAAAATGTAGTAATAATTCATGTATTTGAAATTGCCGTTTTTTGTTCAGGAGGGGCCGTCGCTTCATTGTGACGGCTGGCTGTAACAGAAATATCAATCTTACATAGTTTCAAAAAATTGCAGAAAAAAATGAGCGGGTATTCCGCTCATTTTTTATTGTCGGCTTTAGCATATTGAGCACGATTGCTGAGCAAACCACCCGTTTGACGGGTGGAAATAATTCTATTAAGATGATAGTCTTTAAAGACTTTCTACCAAGTTGTATTTCTTTTCTTCCTAAACATAACTCCAATTCCAGCTAAAATAAGAACCACAGGAACTACAAATCCAATATCTACAGCAGAGAAAAACATATTTAAAAACATTGATAAGAAAGAAACACTGCCCACTGCAGTTAATATAAAAATAGGAATTAAAAGGCCCTTTTTTCTTCCACCAAATAGGTATAGTTGAAATAGGCCAATTGCTGCTGCGAAAATATATATAGGCCAGGTGTATTCTGAAAAGCTCCAATTTGTACCTACTTCAAAGAAAAATAAAAATCCCAATGTTGTTAAAATTCCTCCGGGTACCAATAATCCTGATTTTTTACCTGTAACAAAATAAGACATTTCAAAAGTCAAACCTATTACTAAGATAATTAATGGCCAAAAATCACCTGAATCAAAGTCTAATACTTCTATATCAAATATATAACGTGATATTAAGAGTAAAGAACCAATTAAAATTAGTGCTATACTCAATGCTGAGTTACTTCTTCTCATAATATTTCCTCCATTTTTATTATTTTTAATTAATAATACTTAATATAATTAATAAAGTCTGAAAAAAATATTAATTTTTTAATAAACTAAAGAAAAATATTAAATAAATTTGTTGTTTTTATTAAAGTCATATATAAATATATTTGCTTTACCCAAAAAAAATAACTCAATAGATTATAATTTATGAGTTATTTTTTTAGAATTTGGGCAATTTATGTATGAAAAATAATTTTAGTGGTTTGTAGAGCCTCTTTTTCGTGTTTTTTAATGCTTTACAAATACACTTCTTCTATTTGTGGTCTGCTTATTATGGACAATAAACTTTACAGACCACAAGAGATTATAAAATGTTTAATTTAGTTTTAATAATTTCTTAAATGAAAGGCTGCGATATGTGTATGTGTGAAAATAAAATTAAAGAAGAAATGTATGAGGAGTTGGATCAATTCGTAGAAACACTTGATGAGAAAGAAGGTTCATTAATTACAGTACTACATAAAGCTCAGAATATTTTCGGTTATCTGCCGAAAGAAGTACAGCTGTATATTTCACGAAAGCTTGTACTACCTGCTTCAAGAGTTTCAGGAGTTGTTACATTTTATTCCTATTTTACTGAGGAACCAAGGGGCAAGCATGTTGTCAATGTCTGTTTTGGCACTGCTTGCTTTGTTAGAGGTGCAGAAGGAATTATGAAAGAGTTGGAAGCTGATTTAGGTATAAGATATAGTCAAACAACTCCGGATGGAAAATTTTCCCTTGACGCATTAAGATGCGTAGGTGCATGTGGATTGGCACCGGTTGTAATTGTTGATGGGAAAGTATATGGGAGAGTAAAAGAAGGTGAGGTCAAGAAGATACTTGAAAATTATAAATAGGAGGAATTTTGATGACTCGAATTAAATCTTTGGATGAGTTAAAAGCAATCAGAGACAAATTGAAAAATAATATTAGTATTAGAGAACAAGGTGAAGCTCAGGAAAACATCAGAGTTCTGGTAGGTATGGCAACCTGTGGCATTGCTGCAGGAGCAAGGACAACGCTAAAGGCAATAATAGATGAAGCTAAAAAACAGAATATTAATAATATTACAGTTATCCAATCAGGTTGTATGGGCTCATGCTATGCAGAGCCCACAGTAGAAGTTAAGATTCCGGGTAAAGAAGCAATTTTATATGGAAATGTAACAGATGAAAAGGCTCGGGAGATAGTTCGGAAACATATTAAAGGTGGGGAATTAGTTCAAAATCTGATTATAGGCAAGCCATTCGAGAGGGCTTAGGCTAAGGTTAAGATTAAGATAAAAAAACGTTATTAGTTCTTGGTTGTTGGTTGGTAGTAAAATCATTTAAGAAACAAGAAACAAGAAACAAGAAACAAGAAACAAGAAACAAGAAACAAGAACCAAGAACCAAGAACCAAATACGAAAGTCCAATAGCGAAAAGCTCAAAGCCAATAGCCAATAACGAAAAGCCAATAACACAAGGAGGATGAATAGTGAGTAAATACAGAATGCACATATTAGTATGTGGAGGAACCGGATGCAAGGCTTCTGATAGTGGGCAATTAGCAGAAAATTTAAAAAAGAAAATTGAAGAAAATGGAATACAGAATGAAATTCAGGTTGTAACTACTGGATGTTTTGGCTTTTGTGAAAAAGGTCCTATTGTAAAAGTCTTACCTGATAATGTATTTTATGTTGAAGTTAAGCCGGAAGATGCAGAAGAGATTGTTAATGAACATGTTATAAAAGGTCGTACTGTAGGAAGACTTCTATTTGAAGAGCCTACATTGAAGGAAAAGATCGGGCAGCATAAGGAAATGCCTTTTTATAGGAAGCAAATACGTATAGCTTTAAGAAATTGCGGATTTATTGACCCGGAAGATATAAATGAATATATTTCTGTTGATGGATATCAGGCACTTGGTAAAGTTTTAACTGAAATGACCCCTGAACAAGTCGTTGAGCTGATAAAGAAAAGTGGATTAAGAGGAAGAGGCGGCGGAGGCTTTCCTACTGGAATCAAGTGGGATGCCGCAAGAAAAAATGAGTCAAATACTAAATTTATTATTTGCAATGCGGATGAAGGAGACCCTGGTGCATTCATGGACAGAAGTGTATTAGAGGGAGATCCTCATAGTGTTTTGGAAGCAATGGCTATTGCAGGTTATGCAATAGGAGCGGATAAGGGATATGTATATATCCGTGCCGAATACCCCTTAGCAATTGAACGACTTGAGAAAGCAATTAGTCAGGCTCGAGAGACTGGATTACTCGGTAAA
>CAYYEC010000085.1:0-4373 GCA_964470745.1 uncultured Eubacteriales bacterium
GACTAACAACACCATTTCTTTTCACTTTAGAGTAAGGTGAAGACATATCTTTTAATGCTTTAAGGGCTTTTTCAGCTTTACTTTCCTGTAGAATACCAAGTATTGCATTTAGAATCACTACAACTAATATAATAATTGTATCAGTTATTTCATGTAATACAGCTGAAATTATTGCAGCTGCTATTAATATATAAATCATTATACTATTAAATTGCTCAAATAACATTCTAAAAATTGTTCTTGATTTTTGATCTTGTAAAATGTTTTTTCCATATTTAGAAAGTCTTAACTGAGCCTCTTCTTGAGATAGACCAGAAAGCGAAGAGCCTAGTTTTGATATGGAATCATCAATGGGTAAAGTGTGGAAATGGCCATACCGGTCTGAATTATTTTGGTTTTGCATTAGAAACTCTCCTTTCATATAGTTGAGAAGCAAAGATTAAGAAAGGTTTAAGAAGGTCTTCGCAGCTTTTCGTAGTTTTTCCTCAATCTCAATCTCAATCTCAATCTTAACCTCAACCTTTCACACGTTAGTACGCACTATATTTCAAAGTACATTTTATATATTTTGGAAATCATAAATATCATTATATTATATTGTTGTGAATAAAGTCAAAATTATTCTTATACTGTAAAAATTTTGAAACCTATATACGAGAAATAGTATAAGATTAATATAACACCACTAAAACGTGAAAGTATATTCTTTTTATATGACAATACAAACAGCAATATTGTAGCCAGAATCATTACAATTACATCGAAATTGTATTTAGGCAACACTTTAATAGGATTAAGTATTGAAGACAATCCAAGTACAAGAAGTATATTAAATATATTACTTCCTACAATATTTCCTACAGCAATTTCCGATTCACCTTTTAGTGTAGCAGTAACAGTAGTAACTAATTCAGGTAAACTGGTACCCAAAGCTACAATAGTTAAACCGATTAGAGCTTCACTTAGTCCTAAATTCTCTGCTATTTGAACGGCATTATCTACAACAATATTACCTCCGGCGATTAGTCCTAATAGACCTAATACAAATAACGCTATTAATTTAACAATGTCTTTAGTTTTTGAAGCTTTTTTTATAGACTCCAGATTATCATTATCAAGATGTAGACCTATGTTTTCTTCGACATATTCACTGGAAGTAACTGCAACCTCTTCATTAGTAAAAGCAGCAGATTCTTGTAAAGTGGATTCTGTATTTCTTTTTGAAGAATAATATATGTAAAAAATAAATCCACTGAATGATATAAGAAGAAATACTCCATCAAAAGAAGAGATAATTCCACCTATGTATATTAATATTGCCAGTACTATCTGGATGAAAAAAGATAGAGGTATTTCCTTTTTTAGTACTGATTTTTCTACATGCAATGGCTTGATTATAGAAGTCAAACCCAGTATAAAGGCAATATTAGCAATGCAACTTCCAATAACATCCCCTAAAGTTATTTGATTTGCATGCTTAATACCAGATAAGACTCCAATAGTAGCCTCAGGGGCACTTGTTCCGAAGGCAACAACAGAGAGCCCGATGATAAATGCAGATACCCCAAATAATTTTGCAAGCTTTGCAGCAGAATCTACCAAAAAGTCGGCTCCTTTAATAAGAAAAACAAATCCCACAATCAATAAAATATAGTTCATTTAGATAATACATCCTTCCCGTATAATTTTTTAGTATCTCCAAAATTATTATACTATTCTTCACAAAAAGTTTGTTTTTTAGCAAACTTATTTCTTCCAAGCCACATAGTATAAGGATTATAAGGTACTAGCCGTGAAGAATAGTTCATATGTTTATCGCAGCGATATGCAATATGTTTTTAAGTACAAAATTAAAGCAAGACTAAGACATAAATTTATACAAAATAAATTATGTCAAAAGTCTTGCTTTCCATTTTGGATTATAAAGCCAGGCATTAAAACTTATTTTCAAAATCCTACTACCGGCTGTTGACTTTATAACTTTGAAGCTACTCCCTTTTAACTTAGTAGTTATATTTTTTACAATAAACATTTTACAGTTCTTATTAAAATATTGCAAAATAATATACTTCTATTTGTATATTGTAATTTCTTCCATGAAAAATCTTTATTGCAACATACATAGTATCACATTGATAATATATAGTTTTTCAATATATAATAATATTATTCAACAATGATTGTACATTATTACAGTTATAGTGTCAACTATATTTCTCTGAAGTAAGTCAGTGTTGTTGAAAATTTCATTTTTACTTTATTGTACAACCCATTTTATTAATCCCATATCAAATTTATTTATCAAATTCGGAGAGTAGGGAACGACTCTAAAAGTATAGCCATATTCGCCACCTTCAACAATTTTAACAGTGGAAGAATACTTATAACTATTAAAATCCATTTTTTCAACTAAAGTCATTTCAATTACTTGAGCATTTTCAATCCTATTTTCTTTATTTATTTTTCCATAGTAAACTTCCACTTTAACGTCAGCTGGATTAATATTACCCAGACTAACAGTAGAGTTTATAGTAATAGACTCACCGGATTTTAAATGCTGTTCTTTCAATTGATTCATGGTTTTATCTGCCAGGATATTTACTTGAGGCCAGCTTCTTTCCATATATGACTTCCAATTAGCAAGGTTTCTTACAAATTCATAGTTACTGGATTTAATACTGTCCGTTCTATTCATTAGAGGAATATACATTTTATCTGTATATTCTTGGACCATTCTGTGGGTACTATATAAATGGGTTAAAGATTTAATTGATTCCTTCATTATCTTGACCCATTTTTCAGGAATACCTTTTGGGTTTCTATTAAAGAACAATGGAACTATTTCATTTTCTAAAATATTATATATTGATTCACTATCAGCATTGTCCTGATGATATTCATTATCATAAAAGGTGTCATCGCCAATTACCCAACCATTCTTACCATTATACCCTTCGCACCACCAACCATCAAGAATACTAAAATTTATTATTCCATTTATACATACCTTCTGTCCGCTTGTTCCACTTGCTTCTAAAGGTCGCCTTGGATTATTCATCCATACGTCCACACCTTGAACCATATTTCTAGCTAAGGTCATATTATAGTTTTCAACTAAAATAACTTTTCCTTTAAATCCCTCTTGTCTGGCTATATCATTTATATGCTTAATAACCTCATGAGCAGGTCTATCTGCTGGATGAGCCTTACCGGCAAATATTATTTGAACTGGCATATCTTTGTTATTTAAGATTTTCTGTATCCTTGCAACATTTCTGAAAATTAAATTAGCTCTCTTATAGGTTGCAAATCTCCTTGCAAACCCGATTGTTAGCGCATTAGTATCAAATAGTGAATCTAATTCTCTTACACTCTCAATAGACTCACCATTTAATTTTCTTTGCTCTTTTAGTTTGTCTCTGACAAAGCCTATCATTTTAGTTTTTAGAACGCAGTGTGTTTTCCATATTTCTTCATCCGGAATATCATCAATTCTGTCCCAGACAGACCTATCATAGAGCTTTTCCTGCCAATCTTTATCTAAATACCTATCATATAAATATTTAAAGCTAGGAGATAACCAGGTAAGTGTATGAATTCCGTTAGTAATATGACCAATAGGAACCTCATCTTCAGGTATTCCTGGCCACACATTATTAAATATATTTCTTGAAACAGCACCATGTAATTCGCTGACACCATTCTTTTTGCCAGCAAGAGTTAATGCCAGTACAGTCATATTAAAGTTTTGATGATCTCCAATTTTTAAGCCTAAGTCTAGGAATTCATGCCTGCTGATCCCAAGAGAGCCCCAGTAATTACTAAAGTATTTATCTATCATGTCTAATGGAAAAACATCATTACCGGCAGGTACAGGAGTATGAGTTGTAAATACAGAAGAAGAAGAAACTACCTCTTTAGCTTCTTTAAAAGGAATTCCATTATTTTGAACAAGCTTTCTGATTAATTCAAGACCCATGAAGGAAGAATGGCCTTCATTCATATGATATACTGTTCCTTTTATACCAAGAGCATCAAGAACTCTTACACCACCTATTCCTAAGAATATTTCTTGTTGAATTCTGGTTTCCTGATCCCCACCGTATAATCTGGCAGTCAAACCTCTATCATAGTCACTGTTTTGCTCAACATCAGTATCCATGAGATATAATTGTATTCTTCCTATATCAACCTTCCATACTTGTGCAAAAACAACCCTCCCAGGTAGTTCTATGCTAATCTGAACCTGTTTTCCATCTGAACCTAGAACTGGGCTTATAGGTAACTGGGAAACATTTAGATCAGTAAATAAGGTTTCCTGCCAGCCTTCATAATTTATTCTTTGACTAAAATAACCTTGCTTATAAAAAAGA
>CAYYEC010000085.1:4383-10738 GCA_964470745.1 uncultured Eubacteriales bacterium
ACAATGGTCTCCGGAAAGGACTCCCAATCCTCCTGAGTAAACAGGTAATACTTCATTTAATCCAAATTCAGCTGAAAAATATATAACGCGATGATTATTTTTATCAGGGTAATTACTATTAAACCATGTATTTTTTTGAGTAAGGTAATCATCAAATCGTTTTACTACATCATCATATTCTTTCATATATTCTTCATCGGCAAGTTTTTCCTCTAATTTTTTTTGGCTTACTTCTTGAAGAAATCTAACAGGATTTTTGCCCAGCTTTTCCCAGAGTGCGAGATCAATGGCTCTATATAAATCAATAGCCTCTGAATTCCATGACCACCACAGGTTGTAAGCAATATCTTTTAATCTTTTTAACCTTTCAGGTAAAACTGCTGTTACCTTTATTTTTCCTAAGATATACATATACACCCTCCATTAATTAGAATAATTATATAAAAATTACATTAATACGGCTTTGGGGATTAAAAAAATGAATTTTTTAATTAGTATTAAAATCTAAGACTCATTAATACTAATATTCGCTAATGTAATTTTTGTTAATCCCTTATATAATACCATAAACATTTAATGGTTTAAAACATATATATAATTATGTAATTTTAATATTATATATTATTATCCTTTTTTTTATAATAAATAACCAAAAAATAAATTTGATTTTTCTATGTAAAAAAATTCATAATAATTAAAAACCCATAATAATCAAAAAACCATAACAATTTAAAATCCATTATAAAACAAATATTCATATATATACCTATGATAAAAATCAAGTTTATGTTGAAAAATATACCTATGGTAAAAAAATTTTTAATATATGGTTTATTCGGTTGGAGTATAGAGATAATTTGGACAGGTGTTAATTCTCTTATACGAGGAGATGTAACATTAGGAGCATTTACAAGCCTATGGATGTTTCTTATATATGGATTAGCAGTATTTTTGGAACCCCTGCATAACATTATGAAGGGATGGAGGTGGCAATTTAGAGGAATTTTATGGGTGATAATTATTTGGGGAATTGAATATTTAACAGGGTTGATACTAATAAAAATATTAGGTCAATGTCCATGGAATTATAAAGGTATATTTGCTATTGATGGATTAATAAGACTAGATTTTGCACCAGCCTGGTTTATTGCAGGATTGATTTTCGAAAAAATTCATTATAAAATAGAAGAATATTTTTTGCTTCTTTCTTATTAGTAAATGAGTAATTAGTGTTTTGGATAATTTATATGGGGTATATTTATGAAAGAAGTAAATTAAAATTTATTATTAGCAATATATTTTAGGAGTGATTTTAATGGCAAATGAAAAAGTTATAGTAGTGACAAGTGAAAATTTTGAAAATGATGTTTTAAAATCTGAACAGCCTGTACTAATTGATTTCTGGGCTCCATGGTGTGGTCCATGTAGAGCTGTAGGGCCAATAGTTGATGAGTTAGCAAATGAATTTGAAGGCAAGGCCAAAATTGGTAAGATAAACGTTGATGAGCAAGGGGAACTGGCACAAAAGTTTAGAGTTATGAGTATACCTACCATTATGCTATTTAAAAATGGAGAAGTTGTAGATAAAGTTATTGGAGCAAGAAGTAAGCCTGAACTTTCAAAATTAATTGAAGATAATTTATGATCAGGTTCGAGGCGATAGGCGATGAACAATGGGGATAAGCAAGTTTTACTTGGGGCCTATTGCCCATCGCCCATCGCCCATCGCCCATCGCCCATCGCCCATCGCCAGAAAAAGGTTATATCATATTGATATAACTTTTTTTATATAGCTTTTATATAAATTTACTATTAAAGAAGGAATTTTAGAATAAATATTGAATATATAAACTATAATTAAGGGAAAAATAAATATTTTAGCGGAATGATTAATAAATATATGGCTAAAAATTGTAAAAGGTACAATTATTTGATTTGGGGGGATAATAAATGGCTGGAGAAAAACGTTTTGGAACATCATTATTTGGGTTCAAAAAATCTGATGTTAATGCTTATATTGAAAAAATGCTTAGAGAATTTGATGGTCAATTGAAAGAAAAAGACAATGAGCTATCAGCATTAAAAAACCAAAGCAAAGATTTAAAGCTCAAATATGATGAGTTGTTAGTAAGCTCAGATAAGGTAAATGAAGATAGAGCAAAGATTGCAGACGTATTAATTAAGGCACAGGAAAAAGCAGATAGAATTATTGAAGATGCTAAAAATCAAGCTGTTGAAGAAAAGTTAAAACTAGAGGAAGTAATAGAATTAGAAAAAGAAAAAATAGTAGATATAAAAGAGGAATTAAAAGTTTTAAAATCAGAAGTTGTTAGTACATTAAAAAAATATGAAAATCAACTAAATGGCATTATTAGCGAAGATAGTGTAGAAGATAGTAATAATTGAAGGAGCGGTTTTGATGGAAGAAATTTTAGAGATATTAGAAAAAGATAGCAAAATCAGTGAGAAACAAATAGCTACCATGCTTAATATTAGTGAAGAAGAAGTACAGGAAAGTATTAAAAAGTTTCAAGAAGATAATATTATTTTAGGATATAATACATTAATAAATTGGGAAAAAACAGGGAAAGAATCAGTAACAGCTTTAATTGAACTAAAAGTTACTCCTCAAAGAGGGCAGGGCTTTGATAAAGTTGCAGAAAGAATTTATAGATATCCACAAGTAAAGGCATGTTACTTAATGTCCGGAGGCTTTGACTTAACCGTTATAGTTAAAGGAAAAACGATGAAAGAAGTTGCTTTATTTGTTGCTGAGAAATTAGCTCCACTAGAGTCTGTATTAAGTACTGGAACACATTTTGTATTAAAGAAGTATAAAGATAAAGGTACAATATTTGAAGGTACTCAAAAGGATGATAGGGAGGCAGTAGTTCTATGAACATATCGGATATGATAAATCCAAATGTGAAAAACGTACCTCCTTCAGGTATCAGAAAATACTTTGATCTAATTAATGAAATGGAAGATGTCATATCTCTTGGTGTAGGTGAGCCTGATTTTGTGTCTCCATGGAATGTCCGGGAAGCAGGAATCTATTCACTGGAAAAAGGTCATACGCATTACTCTTCCAATGCCGGATTTATTGAAATGAGAAGAGAGATATCAGATTATGTTAATAGAAAATATAATTTAGAATATAATCCGGAAAATGAAATTTTAGTAACGGTAGGAGCAAGTGAGGGGCTGGATATTGCGCTAAGAAGTCTTGTGGGACCTGGTGATGAGGTAATAATTCCTGAACCAAGTTTTGTAGCTTATAAAGGTTGTACAGCATTTACCGGGGCAACTCCTATTGTAATTGAGCTAAAAGTTGAGAATGAATTTAAATTAACAGCAGAGCAGTTGGAAGAGGCTATTACAGAAAGGACAAAGGTTGTTATTCTTCCTTTTCCAAATAATCCTACTGGATCTGTTCTGTCAAAAAGTGATTTGGAAGGTATAGTTGAAGTATTAAGAAATAAAAATATAATAGTAATTTCTGATGAAATATATGCTGAATTAACATATAAAGGTAAGCATATATCCATTGCTGCTTTTGACGGAATGAAGGAGAAGACTCTTTTCATAAATGGATTTTCAAAATCCTTTGCTATGACAGGATGGAGACTTGGATACGCTTGTGGGCATTCTGAATTAATATCACAGATGAAAAAAATACACCAATATGCAATCATGTGTGCACCTACAACCGCTCAATATGCAGCTATTGAAGCATTAAGAAATAGTGACAGTGATGTTGAAATGATGGTCAAGGAATATAATAGAAGAAGAAGGGTAATTGTTAAAGGATTTAATGATATTGGATTGACCTGTTTTGAGCCATTAGGAGCTTTTTATGTATTTCCTTGTATTGAGTCAGCAGGTTTAAGTTCTGACGATTTTTGTGAAAAGCTATTAATGGAAGAAAAAGTATTAGTTGTTCCAGGAAATGCTTTTGGAGACTGTGGAGCAGGTTTCATAAGAGCTACATATGCAAATTCCATAGAAAATATTGAAGAAGCATTAAAAAGAATTAAAAGATTTCTAGATAAAATTAGATAGATATTTTGAATGATTTAATATTGAATAATTATTAGGGCTTGTAAAATATTAACCTACGCTATAAATTTCACCTTTCGTAAGTATCTGTCATTAATTACACGGCGAAAAGAGTAGGTAAATATTTTACGGTGTCTTAATAGCTGCAAAAATAAGTGGGTTCGATGCCCACTCATTTTAGTAATTTAAATTTATTATGCAGTTTTACGTTCATTTGTTTTTTCAGTTTCCATAAAACAAAGAATTAATTTATCAAGCTCTTGACTAATTTTTAGTATTTCATTTACATTTCCTGAATCAATCACTTTATGTAATTTTTGTCTAGTAAACTCCAAATCATCCATAATTACTCCCCCAAAAAAAAATCAAATATCTAATAAACTTTTTATCTATAAATGTATTTTAATTCAATTTTTAGTTTGAGTCAATATTATTTGACAAAAAAATGTTGGAATATGACAAAAAATGTACCAGATGATACAAAAATGAAAATAAATGGATACAAAAATAATATAGTGCTTATAATATATGTCATTTTATTGACTCAAATATTTGTTTGGCATATAATTTTATTAAATTCGATTTGTTTAATGAATATCTAACGAGTAATATAGATAACGAACCATAAAATTAAATTTATCAAAAACGTTAGGCGTTAGATAATATAGATGTCGAACTACATTTTAAAATTTAATTCTAGAGTTCGACATCTATAATAAATAATTTAAGTTTAAACTAATGGTCTGTTACGTATATTTTTCATGGTATGCAGACCACAAATAGAGGAAGTGGATTTGTAAAGCTTGAATAAAACCATGAAAAAGAAGCTTTACAAACCACTAACCTACATTAAAGGAGAATCTATATATGAACATTGATATTAGAAGTAAATTAGTAGAAGTGTCTAGAATGATGTATCAAAAGGGGATGGTTAACGCTTTTGAAGGTAATTTGTCTTATCTGGATGGTTCATATTTATACATAACCCCTAGTGGAATTTGCAAGGGATTTCTAAATGAAGAAATGATAACAGTTACAGATTTAGAAGGCAATATTATAGAAGGAAATTATAAGCCATCATCTGAGATTAAGATTCATCTTGAATGCTATTCTTTGAGGCCAGATATTAAATCTGTAATCCATGCGCACTCCCCATATGCTACAGCTTATGCTATAGCAAATAAACCTATTGAGACTAAGGCTTACGCAGAAATGATAATGCTATTTGGGAAAGTACCTTTAGTGAAATATGGAACTCCATCAACGGAAGATATATACGCAGATTTAGCAGATTATATTCATGATTATGACGTTGTTCTTTTGGCCAATCATGGGATATTATCTTGTGGAAAAGATATATTTGATGCTTTTTTTAAACTTGAAGCCATTGAAGGCATTGCAAAAACTCTTGTTATATCTAACTTAGTTGGAGGAGAGAAAGATATAGATGATGATCAATTAAAAATCCTGTATGAAATGAAGAAGAGCAAAAATAGTAAGGAACGATGAAATAATAATTAACCGCTTCAAAAATGGGAAATTATTATTTCATGGTTCCAAATATAGGGAGTGTGACTTGATGAAGATAATTAATGCTAAAGATATTACAAGTGTAGTTGAGAAATTATGTATGAATGCCAATTTCTTCTTAAATGATGATATACTTGATGCGTTAAAAATGAGTATTGAACGAGAAGAGTCAGAGATAGGAATAGGTATACTTAATAAGCTTATTGAGAATTCAGAAATTGCAAGAGAGAATAAAATGGCAATATGTCAAGATACTGGCATGGCGGTTGTTTTTGTAGAAATTGGCCAAGAAGTACATATTGAGGGTGGAAGTATAACAGAAGCAATTAATGAAGGAATTAGAGGAGGTTATAAATCAGGATTTTTAAGAAAATCAGTAGTAAAAGATCCGATATATAGGGAAAATTCCGGAGATAATACTCCTGCTATTATACATTATGAAATGGTTATCGGAGATAGCTTAAAAATATCTATTGCACCAAAAGGATTTGGCAGTGAAAATATGAGCGCCTTAACAATGTTAAAGCCATCGGACGGGATAGAGGGAGTAAAACAATTTATTATAAATACTGTAGACAAAGCTGGTGCAAATCCCTGTCCTCCAATAGTTGTTGGAGTAGGAATCGGTGGAACTATGGAAAAGGCTGCACTTCTTTCCAAGAAGGCTTTATTAAGAAATATAAGTGAAAAAAATAGTATTGAATACATAAGTAATTTAGAAGAAGAAATGCTTGAAAAGATAAATATGCTGGGAATAGGGCCGGCT
>CAYYEC010000086.1:0-10729 GCA_964470745.1 uncultured Eubacteriales bacterium
TTTCTATTCTGACCAAAATCATCAATAATTATTGCAAGCTTAGCATTTTTAGATTCATTTGGATTTAGTTTATCAATTGAATTTGATATTGTATATATTGTATTATTAAAATGACTAAAAAAATATAGATTTGTAGTCAAGATAAAAACTATAAATAATAATAAAGAAGAAATAAATTTAGTAATATTTTTGCTGTGAGGGATATAGTAAAATATTTTCATTTTCTTATCCTTAAAATAGAATTCTAATTAAAGTATACTTAAAAAGTCAAAAAATATAACTGTATGTATTTCAAAATTCAGAATTAATAATTTCTATTGAATTATTTACAAATTAAAAGTAAAATGAAATAATATTAATAATAAAAATGAAATCGAGATGGTTTAATGAAATATAATGAAAAGACATTTTTGTTAATGGGCGCTTTTTTATTGTTAGGAGTAGTTATTTCAGTTCAATTTAGAAGCACATTAGTTATCAATAAAGAGATATCTAGCTCTCAATATACCATAGATCAAATGAAAAAAGATTTGGAAAATGAAATAGAGTTGGGAAATAACTTGGCAAATCAAATTAAAGAATTGGAGGAAGATAATGAAAATAAGCTAAAATCATTATTTACTTCGGAAAATGATAATACATTGTTAGAGATTAAAGAAGAATTGGATAAAATAAAGATGAAAGCAGGACTTAAGGATGTTAAAGGCGAAGGAATAATAGTAACCCTAAATGATGCTCCTGCCAGGTTAAAAGAAGAATACGCAACAAGGGAGCTTATTATCCATGATGCTGATGTATATAGTGTATTAAATGAATTAAAAAAAGCTGGAGCTCAGGCTATATCCATAAATGATGAAAGAATTATAGGTACCAGTAAGCAGGTTTGTGCTGGACCGACAATTTTAATTAATAATAACAGATATGCTGTTCCCTATGTTTTCAAAGCTATAGGAAATGCAGATGAGTTGTATGATAGTCTAAATTCCAGCAAATATATAGCTATGTTAAGAGAAGATAGCATTTTTGTCGAAATTGCCAAGAGTCCAGAGATAGTTGTTAAGAGATATCAATATACAAATTGGAGTAATTTGATTTCAGGTATGAAGGGAGAATAATCTTGAAAATATATAAAAGTTTAGCTTTGACATTTGTATGTATAATGCTTGGTGTTATGATGTCATGGCAGTATAAAAGTATTAAAGACAATAGAGTATTAGCTCAATTTGAGACAAAGAGGGCTAGTGAACTTCAAAGTGAGTTATTAAGAGAAAAGAATAAAAATGAAGAATTAAGTAAAAGGTTGGAAGATTTACAAAAAATAAATAATACATTTGTTAGCTCACAAGGCGAAACAAGTAAAATTAGTGCACTTTTAAAAGAAGAATTAGATAGGACCAAAATTATAGCTGGATTGGTAAGTGTTAAAGGAAGTGGAATTATTTTATCAATTGCTGATGATGAAGTTTTTGATGTGTCAGATAGTAATATTTTATATGTATTAAACGAATTAAGAGCTTCAGATGTACAGGCTATATCAGTAAATAACGAAAGAATAATTGCAACTTCCGAGGTTCGTAAGGCTGGTAATTATATTATGATTAATGGTAGGCAAATGGTTTCTCCATTTGTAATAAAGGCAATAGCAGATCCTTTAAAGTTAGAACATGCATTAAGAATAATGGATGGCGCAGTTGAGAGACTTCAGAATATTTATTATCTAAATGTAGACTTGAAACAATCAGATAATATTATTATACCTAGTGTTAGAGACGATGGTACAGTTATTAAAATAGATATGCTTACTCCAATAGATTAATTGTCATAAATATAAAGTAAAAAGGTAGATTCTCGAATAGAGAATCTACCTTTTTACTTTATATTTATGTAGTGATTTAAAAACCTTAAATAAATGTAATTTTTACCCTTTAAAAGTTATATAAATTATAAATATAGGTATAATAGTAATTCTATAGTAATGGTAAATAATGGGGGTAATGTTTGTGAACTCATATAAATTGTTTTTTATAATAATATTTTTATCGATCCTTTCTATTATTGCTTCTTGTAATTCCAAATATGTCAGTTCAAGTTTAAGTGATTTGGGTGGGGTATACTCATCAAGTTTTTCTGATATAGATTTTAGTGAAGAGATAAGTAGGGATTTAAATAGCACGGAGAGTGAATACTGCATAGCATATGATGAATCTGAAAGCTCAATTGATGCTACTACAGAAAATCAGTATTCTAATAAATTACTTAGATGGGGAATAGCAAGAAAAAAAGATAACCAAATACCAGATGCTGACCCAGGTGCACCAGAACTCTTAAAAAAATATGGTGGACTATATTTGGGTGATAAAAATAAAAAAGAAATATATTTAACTTTTGACGAAGGGTATGAAAATGGTTATACGGGCAAAATTCTTGATGTTTTAAGGGAAAATAACGTAAAAGCAGTTTTTTTTATTACTGGTCCATATTTAAAAGAACATCAGGATCTAGTTAGAAGGATGATAGATGAAGATCATATTGTAGGAAATCATACTATTCATCATCCTAGTTTGCCTTCATTGGATGACAATAAACTTGAAGAAGAAGTATTAGGATTGGATAGAGCATTTTATGAGAAGTTTGGATCTAACATGAAATTCTTAAGACCTCCAAAAGGAGAATATAGTGAGAAAACATTAGCTGTAACAAAAAAATTAGGTTATACTAATCTGTTCTGGAGCTTTGCCTATGATGATTGGCATAGAGATAAAATTAGAGGAGTCGAGTTTACATATAATAAAGTAATTGAAAATCTTCATAATGGAGCAATACTTTTACTCCATGCTGTTTCAAAGGATAATGCTGACGCATTAGATAGTATTATAAAGGGCGCGCGGAAGAAAGGATATGAATTTGGAGATATAGAGTCTTTGATTGCCGATAATTAAGGGCTTGTAAGTATATAAGAATACCTGTGAACGAGGTGTAAAAGAATGCAAGAGAAAAGACGCAAAGAAAACAGTAAGAATAATGAAATCAATAAAAAGAATTTTAAGGAAAAAGTTTCAGAAGTATTGGAACTTCCAAAAGAAATTATTTTAAATATTCCTAAAATTACAATGGTAGGAAATGAAAATTTAATTATTGAAAATTACAAAGGAATTATGGAGTATGAGCAAAATAGAATAAGATTAAATACAGCTAAAGGAATAATAAAGATAACTGGAATTAGATTAAATATTAAGGAGATAACTTCAGAAGATATTATGGTTGAAGGCGAGATTAATTCATTAGAGTTTTACGGATAAAATGCGCACTATTGTGTGTAAGATTGAGATTACGGTTGAGTAAAATCCGGATAAAAACTGCTAAGAACATCTTAAGCCTTTCTTAATCTCAATCTTAGCCCTTAGGAAGCTTTGCTTCGCAACTTTTTTGCAATTTACATAAATTAATGTTAAAGGTGATA
Organism: uncultured Eubacteriales bacterium; assembly: GCA_964470745.1. Classification (GTDB taxonomy): domain Bacteria; phylum Bacillota; class Clostridia; order DSM-8532; family CAYYEC01; genus CAYYEC01. Next base: position 3,461 of record CAYYEC010000086.1, read on the forward strand.
AAAAAATGTTATTGATTAGGATATGGAATTATATTAGAGGATATGTTATTATTATAGTCAACGGTTACTTTTTAGAAAAATTTATTAATATTTGTATACATAGACAAATATTTTTATGGGATCTAAAGAGAAGAAATAAAAATGAGATGACCCTCAAAGTCAGTATAAAAGGGTTTAAAGTGCTAAGACCGATTGCTAAAAAAACCAAATGTAGTGTACATTTGGTTGGTAAAAGAGGTTTACCATTTACATTAAGTAGATATAAAAAGCGAAAAACTTTTTTGCTAGGTGCATGCATCTTTATTTTTTTATTTTATGTTTTAACTTCTTTTATTTGGAGTATTGAAATAATAGGTAATAAAAACATTAAGTCAGAAAAAATTGTAGAAGTTTTAGAAACCTATGGTGTTGGTACAGGAAAAGTTAAGTTTAATGTTAATACCGATAATATTGTAAATAATTTGATGTTGGATATTAAGGAATTAGCTTGGGTTGGCGTTGTGTTGAAAGGTACGAAACTAAAAATAGAAGTAGTTGAAAGAGTTACACCACCAAAACTTATTCCGACAGCTGTTCCTTGCAAGATTATTGCAAGAAGTGATGGTATAATAAAATCAATTGTTACAAAGGTTGGTGAAGCTGTTGTAAAGGAAGGAGATACAGTAACAAAAGGACAAACTCTCATTTCTGGTCTTGTAAAGAATAAAAATGAGAATGAATCACCATTAATTGTGCATGCTATTGGTTCAGTAAAGGCTCGTACATGGTATGAAAGCAAATTTCCTGTTAAAACTAACATTATTGAAAAAGAAAGAACAGGGGATAATATAAATAAATATTCTATTTTGCTTTTAAATAAGAAATTTAGTTTATTTGGCAAAAAGAATAGATTTATAATTAGCGACAAAGTAGAAATAAAAAAGAACTTGTATATTGGTGAAGACATTGTGTTGCCATTTGGATTTATTATTGACAGATATTACGAAAATATTGAAGTTGAAAAAGAACTGGATATTGATACAGCTAAACAATTAGCGGCAGATACTGCATATCGAGATGCAATGAGTCAGATAAATGAGGAAGCGCAGATAGTTAAAACTACACCTGATTTCATTGAAGATGAGGAACTGGGGTTGGCAGCTTCAATAGTAATAGAATGTATTGAAGAAATTGGAATGGAGAATCGATTGGAGGGTACTAATTGAGTATTTTAGTGGAAAAAAATATTGAATTTCAAAGTATAGATCATGCAATGAATTTATTTGGGAATTTTGATGAAAATATTCAAATAATAGAAGATGCTTTAACTGTTAAAGTAATTAATAGAAGTAATGAAGTAAAAATAGTTGGTAGTGAAGATTGTGTTAATAAGGCTAAGCTGGTAATTGAAAGACTGATTTCAATTGCGACGCAAGGTGATATAATCACAAAACAGAATGTAAATTACTTAGTTCAGCTTGCAAAAGAAAATCAAATTGATCGGGTAAATGATTATCTAGTTGACCTAATCTGTTTAACTTCTAAGGGAAAACCAATTAAATCTAAAACCCATGGACAGAAAATATATATTAATGCTATAAAAAATAATACTGTTGTTTTTGGAATTGGTCCCGCAGGAACAGGAAAAACATTTTTAGCTGTTGCTATGGCAGTAAATGCTTTTAGGGAAAAATTGGTTAATAGAATAATCATTACTAGACCAGCTGTTGAAGCAGGAGAGAGATTGGGGTTTTTACCTGGGGATTTACAAAATAAGGTAGACCCATATTTAAGACCATTATATGATTCTTTATATGAAATTATGGGGGCTGAGACATACCAAAAATATATAGAAAGGGGTATGATTGAAGTTGCTCCATTAGCATATATGAGAGGAAGAACATTAGACAACTCATTCATTATACTTGATGAAGCACAAAACACTACTCAGGAGCAAATGAAAATGTTCCTTACACGAATTGGTATTGGATCAAAAGCAGTAATAACTGGAGATATTACTCAAATAGATTTACCAAAGGATAAAAAATCAGGTCTTAAGTCAGTGACAAAGATATTGAAAGATATATATGGATTAGAATTTGTTTATTTAACAGGTAGAGATGTAGTAAGGCATGAATTGGTTCAAAAGATAATTACTGCCTATGAGAAATACGAAAATACCAGGACTGTAATATCAAATAGTGGGAAATAATATATAAAAAAGCAGTTTATATGTTTTTTGCTTTTTTAGGGGGAATTCTAATGTTTATAAATAGGTCAGATAAGCATAATGAAAAGAGTGAAATTAAAAAATATTTTAAGAGTAATACTTTTCAAAGACTACTTATTGCAATAGTAACTATTCTTGTTGTATTTGTGATTGTTGAAACTGGTGCTGCTCCAAAGAAGTACAAGCTTGAAGAGGGTCAAAAGTCAGAATATGACATAATTGCTCCAAGGGATATTGAAAATAAACTTAAAACTGAAGAAAAGGCATTAGAAGAAGCCAATAAATTGTCTCCAGTAATGCGAAATATTGATGCAGCTGGTATTGAAGTTCTTAATGTGGCAAATGATTTTTTTGATTGTATAAAGCTTTATTCTAATGAACTGGAACTTCAAATTAAATTGGCTAAGCCAAACATGGATGAAATTAAGACGGATAGTGATGATTTCCAAAAAATATATCAAAATGTTGAACAGAAATTTACTGATGAAATATCAAAATTAAATATTAAGCTAAATAAATCGCAAATATTATTTTTACTTTTTGAATTGGATAATGATGAATTTGAAGAGTATAAAAATATTACAACAAAAGATATATTAAGTAATTTGATGTTACAGGAAATAACAGAAAAAAATATACAAAACAAATACATTTTGGCTGAAGAAATGTATGATAGTAAAGAAATAAATGATGAATTAAAAGAAATAGGTAGATTAACAGTTAGAGGTATATTAGAGCCAAATAGATATATAGATAATGAAGAGACTGAATTACAAAGAAATAACATGATTGAATATGTCAGAGAAAAAGAAAAAGTAATGATTCTTAAGGGTGATAAAATATTAAGAACGGATGATATTGTAACAAAAGACAAAATTGAAGTATTAAAAGAATTGAATCTATTGGAAACTACTGGAAAATTTGATTATTTGTTTGCTTTGGGAATTCTAATTACTATAATTTTATTATCAATTATTCTAATCTTATATATTAGGATTTTTTGTAAAAAGATATACTATGATAGGAATTATTTAATTCTTCTGTCAGTTGTAATTATACTGACGATTTTAATGGAAAGAATTTTTTATGGAATATCCAGTATGGCATACCTGGCAATACCTGTATTTATTGCACCTATACTTATTACTATATTTCTAAATATCAGGCTGGCAATAGTTGTTAATTTTGTTCTTGCTCTTGTATTAAGCTTAATGATAAAAGAAAAAATAATCTTTTTGTATATGCTGATTATAGGTGGAACTCTTTCTACATATTTTCTATCAAAAGCTAATCAAAGGAGTAAGTTATCATTGACAGGTTTTTTTATAGGAATTATAAATGTTGTTGTTGTTATATGTGTTGGGATTATTAATCAAAGCTCTGCAAGGACTATGTTTGAGCAAAGTATATATGTATTTTTGAATGGTATATTATCAATAGTATTGGCAATAGGTATGTTACCATTTTTAGAAAGTGCTTTTAATACTGTAACTCCACTTAAATTATTGGAATTGGCCGACCCAAACCAACCATTAATCAAGAGATTATTAATGGAAGCACCTGGGACATACCATCATAGTTTAATGGTTGGAAATTTGGCAGAGGTTGCTACTCAGGCAATAGGCGGTAATCCGCTTTTAGCGAGGGTAGGAGCTTATTTTCATGATATTGGAAAGCTTAAACGGCCCAATTTCTTTAAAGAGAACCAAATGGCAGACAACCCCCATGACAGAATGACTCCAAATTTAAGTACTCTTGTAATAACTTCCCACACAAAAGATGGGGAAGAGCTTGCAGTGAAACACAAATTGCCAAAGGAGATTATTGACATAATAATTCAGCATCATGGCAGAACTTTAGTAGCTTATTTTTTTCATAAAGCTAAAAAAGGTGAAAAAGGTGATGAAGTAAAAGAAGAGAACTTCAGATATGAAGGACCAAGACCTTCTACAAAGGAAGCAGCGGTAGTAATGTTAGCTGATTCTGTCGAAGCAGCAGTTAGATCTCTGGAAGAAAAAACAGAGGGCAAAATTGAAGGACTGATAAGAAAAATTATTAAAGATAAGCTTGACGATGGTCAACTTGATAATTGTGATTTGACATTAAAGGATTTAGACGATATAGCAAAAAGCTTTTTAAAGGTTTTAAGTGGATTTTTCCATGAGAGAACACAATATCCGGACATTAAGTTTAAGAAGAAAGACTCTGAATTAATAGATAAAGAGCAGTACAATGAAATAGCTAATAGGAGGTAATATGCAAATGATAATATCAGCAGAAAACTTGCAAAATAAAATTATTATAGATGAAAAGATAAGCAATTTAGTTCAAAAAGCAGCTGAAATAAGTTTAAAAAATGAAAATTTTACTCTAGATTGTGAGATAAGTATTTTATTTGTTAATAATGAAAAAATAAAAGAAATTAATTATGAACATAGAAATATTAATAAACCTACAGATGTTTTGTCTTTTCCTATGTTAGAAATTGAAAATGGAAAGATTATTTCTGATGAGGGTGATATGGACATCATAGAGGGTGTGCTGCTTTTGGGGGATATTGTTATTTCAATGGAAAAGACTAAAGAACAAGCAGAAATATATGGGCATTCATTTGAAAGAGAATTTACATTTTTACTAACTCATGGTATATTTCATTTATTAGGTTATGATCATCAGGATGAAGATAGTGAGAGAATAATGATTCAAAAGCAAGAAGAAGTTCTAAAAAAAATGGGATTAGAAATTTATAATGAAGAATAGAAATTTTAAACAAAGTTTTCAGAATGCTTTTAATGGCATTATATATACTGTTAGAAATGAGCGTAATATGAAGGTTCACAGCATTATAGCTGCAATAGTTATATTATTGGGCCTTGCATTTAAGCTAAATCTAATTGAATGGTCTTGTATAATTATTTCAATTGGCTTAGTATTGGTTAGCGAACTCTTAAATACGGCCGTAGAAATAATTGTTGATATTTTATTTGAAGGTTATGATGAAAAAGCTAAAATTATGAAAGATATAGCAGCAGGAGCAGTTTTTTTAGCTTCAATAGTAGCTTTTGGAATAGGTATATTAATCTTTGGAATGAAAATATTTAATATATTAAGGAGAAATTTATGAATATAGACAAATTAGTAGAATTGGCTATAAAAGCTAAAGAAAATGCATATGCTCCATATTCAAAATTTAGAGTAGGAGCTGCATTATTAACATCTAATGGCAATGTTTACACAGGTGTAAATGTAGAGAATGTTTCCTTTGGTGCTACCAATTGTGCTGAAAGAACTGCTATTTATAGTTCTGTATCTGCTGGAGATAAAGAGATTGAAGCTATAGCTATTGCAAGTGATGCAAATGATTTTATTTATCCCTGCGGTATTTGCAGGCAGGTTATAGCTGAATTTGCATCAAAAGATATAAAAATAGTTTGTTCAAATAAGAAAGGTGAATATAAGATCTTAAATTTAGAAGAAATATTGCCTGTTTCGTTCAAAAAAATGAATTGTTAGAAAAGTAGAATTTAGGAGGAAATTTATGCCATTCAAATCAGGATTTATTACTATAATAGGTAGACCTAATGTTGGAAAATCAACATTATTAAATTTACTTACAGGAGAAAAAATAGCTATTATGTCTGATAAACCTCAGACAACTAGAAACACGATTAAAACGGTTATTACAAAAGAAGATTATCAAGTTGTTTTTATTGATACACCTGGTATGCATAAGCCTAAAAACAAGCTAGGTGAATATATGATGAAGGTAGCAGAAAAAACTCTAAATGAAGTTGATGGAATATTATATCTTGTTGAAGCTATGGATATAAAGCCAGGTCCAGGAGATATGTATATTATAGAACAATTAAAATCACTCAATACGCCGGTTTTTTTGATTATTAATAAAATTGATTTAGTTGAAAAAGATAGTATTCTTGAGGTTATTTCAAACTACAAAAGCTTAATGGATTTTAAATCCATAATTCCTGTATCTGCTATAAGAAGTGAAACAGTAGATATTGTTATGAATGAGTTAAAGAATACCTTGCCTGAGGGACCAAAATATTTTCCAGATGATATGCTAACTGATCAACCAGAAAAGCTTATTGTTGCAGAGTTAATTAGAGAGAAAATATTAAATCTTTTAAGTGATGAGGTTCCTCATGGTATTGGGGTTGAAGTTATAGTATTTAAAGAAAGAGAAAACAAAAATATAATTGATATTCAAGCGAATATATACTGTGAAAAGGACTCTCATAAAGGAATTGTTATTGGTAAAAATGGTAATATGCTAAAAAATATTGGGTCTAAAGCAAGAACGGATATTGAAAGATTACTGGGCTCAAAAGTATTTTTAGAACTTTGGGTAAAAGTAAAATCTGACTGGAGAAACAGTGATTTTATGTTGGGCAGCTTAGGGTATAAAGAATCAAGATAGCTGTATATTAAGTTAATAAATAGTATATCGACCCCCTTTTTCATTTTTTTATGACAAATTTCCAAGTATACAAAAACTCTATTTTGAGAATTATAATAATGTTGAAAAATAAAAATGAGGGGGAAAATATATGTTAAAAGATTTTTTATGGGAAGTATTTATCGAAACTGGAAGTTTAGAAGCTTATTTGTTATATAAAGAAATTGATGAAAAAAGAAATAATGAGATTGAGTTTGACATTGTAAATAATGAGGTGGCAATAGCGGGAAGTTGAGAATTAAGAATTGAGAATTCATAGCAATAGAAAATATTCTCAATTCACAATTCTCAATTTAACAGGTATTTTTATGGGGTATGTTAAAACAGAAGGAATTATAATTAAAGAGATTAATATTGGTGAAGCAGACAAGATGCTTACGATTTTTACTAAAAAAATAGGCAAAATATCTGCATCAGCTAAAGGTGCGAGAAAGACAAGAAGTAGACTTTCTGGAGGTACTCAATTATTATGCTATAGTGAATTTGTTTTATTTAAAGGAAATGAATCATATTCTGTAAATACATGTGATATAATTGAGTCCTTTTATGAGATTAGAAATGATATCAAAAGCTTAACATATGC
>CAYYEC010000087.1:0-2545 GCA_964470745.1 uncultured Eubacteriales bacterium
ATGTCGAACTACATTTTAAATTTAATTCTAGAGTTCGACATCTATAAGGTATATTCTATAATATTAAATTTTGGGGGGAATTAAATTGTTACTTAATCATACATTAGATTCTATAGGTAGCCTAAATATTACTTTGATGGAAAAAGCGCAGAAAAGGCTTGATAATCTTACAAAACCTTTAGGGAGTTTAGGAAAGCTTGAAGATATTGCAAAAAGAATTGTTGGAATTACTGAAAATATTTTTCCCAAGGTTGATAATAAATGCATTGTTATTATGTGCTCCGATAATGGCATCGTTGATCAAGGTGTGAGTTCTTGTCCTAAAAGTGTAACATCCTCTGTTACTCAAAATTTTACAAAAGGATTTACTGGCGTAAATATACTTTCCAGACATGTTGGATCAGATATATTAGTTGTAGATGTTGGAGTAGATGATGATATAAAATGTAATGGTGTGTTAGATAGAAAGATTAGAAAAGGTACATGGGACATGTCAAAGGGCCCTGCGATGACTCGGGAAGAGGCTTTAAAAGCTATTGAAATAGGGATAGAAAGTGTTGCTGAATTGAAGAAAAAAGGAGTAAATCTGCTTGGCACTGGAGAGATGGGGATTGGAAATACTACAACTAGTAGTGCTATTTCAGCAGTTCTAACTGGACAATCTATTGACCAATTAGTTGGAAAAGGTGCGGGTATGTCTAAAGAAGGATTGGAATTAAAGAGACGGATAGTAAAAAAGGTAATTCAAATTAACAGTCCAGACCCGGATGACCCTATTGATGTATTGGCAAAAGTAGGAGGATTTGATATTGCAGGACTTGTTGGGTGCTTTATTGGAGCGGCTGCCAATAGAACACCTATATTGATAGATGGGTTTATATCAGCAGCTGCAGCTTTAGTTGCAGTTAAAATTAAGCCTGAAATTATTAATTTTCTTTTTCCATCACACGGTTCAGCAGAACCAGGAAGTAAAATAGTAATGGATGCATTACGAATGAAACCTCTATTAAATCTGGATATGAGACTAGGTGAAGGAACAGGAGCGGCATTAGGATTTCACATAATAGATGCAGCTATTGCTACTTATACAAATATGGGAACATTTAATGATGCGAATATTGAACAATATGAGCCATTAAGTTAAAGTTTGGATAAGATGTATAAAGCAAAAACTACTGTACTATCTTTTAAGATTACAGTAGTTTTTTTATAAAATTAAAGGGATTTAACATTTTTTATCGAATATTTTTTAAGGATTATAATAATTCTTTAATATTTTATATGTATTAGTTAATTATATATCAAATGAATTAGATATAAGAGAGGAGAATTAATTTGGAGGATTTAAAAACAAACGAGATAGTATGTAATTTTTGTAAAGAAAAATTAGAATTTGGTTATTCCAGATGTCCATATTGTGGAAGTATATTAAAAGATAATTTAAGGCAAGCTAGCATTTATTATAAATCAGATAATGATGAAAATATTAGTGAAAATGAAGAAAGTAATGAATTAGATAATGAGAATAAAGATGATGATTTAAATTCAAATATAAATTTTGTTTTGAAATCATATGATGAATATAAAAAGTATCAAAAAGAAGAAAGTATGTTGGAAACAGATTCTAATGATAAGAAAAAAGAAGTTAGTTCAGATATGGAAGTTGATGCCAGACCAATGAGTAACAGTATAAAAGTATTTTTAACTGCAATCACTACTTGTGTACCAGGTTTTGGACAGCTTATTGGTGTCATTATTGCTATTGTATTAATGAGTGCTGATGATAATAAGGACAGGAATTCATTTGGAAAAGCATTAATGGTTAATTCCTTAATATTTTTTATTTTATCAATACTCTATTTAGCAGTTATTGGTTCAATTTACAAAGCATTACGGTAAAAAATTATTATTAATTTTTATAACTTGAGTTTTAATAATTTTACATTTAATATTTAAATGGAGTGTTCAGTTTGCAACTTAGCAAAAATATGATTAGATATGAAATGATTGAGAAAAGAAATAACTTGGATATACAACAGGTTGTATATAAGAGTAATCTAATTATTAATAAATTAACTTCGCTAAGAGAGTTTCAAATCAGTAAATTTATTTTATTGTATTTGGACTTTAAAAATGAAGTAAGTACAAAGAATTTATTAGATGCTTGTTTATGTCAAAATAAAAGAATAGCTGTTCCATATGTCATCTCAAAAGAAAAGGGTAATGAAAGGATGGTTGCATCAGAGGTGAAAGATATAAAAAAGGAATTTGCTGTAGGTAGTTATGGGATTTTAGAGCCTAAAAGAGACTATATCAGAGAAATAGATGTAAATCACATCGACCTCGTTGTAGTTCCAGGAGTTGCATTTGATTTTAATTTAAATCGAATTGGTTATGGTGCTGGTTATTATGATAGATTTTTAAAAAATTCAAATAAAAATAGCTTTAAAATAGGAATCGCCTATGACTTTCAAGTTGTTGATAATTTGCCTAGTGAAAAAAACGATATTCCGTGAAAATAGATTTTCTTTCATAATCTATGCTC
>CAYYEC010000087.1:2555-10715 GCA_964470745.1 uncultured Eubacteriales bacterium
AAACGATATTCCTATGGATATAATAGTAACTGAGGAAAGAATAATTAGGAGGGAAAATATTGAAAAATAAAATAACAGTAACAGGGGTTAATATTGTATTTTTTGCATTTTTAATGTTATTTTTTATATTTCAAATAATTATTGCAATAGCAACAATTATTTATGGACAAAACTTTTTTGATGATAAAATATATGGGATATTATTAGTTAATCAGTATGTTATAATTCTTTTACCAGTTTTGGCTTATACACTTATAAAGAAGTTAGATATTAAAGAAGTCTTTAGAGTTAATAAGCTTAGAATGATTGAAGCTGGAATAATTATTTTGATTGCTATACCTGCATCAATGGCAGCAAATATGCTTAATGTAATTGTACTTTACTTTCTACAGTATTTTGGTAAAGTTCCAGTAAGCACTATACCAGTTGCACAGAATTTAAAAGAACTGCTGATAGGAATTGCCATAGTTGCCATCTCTCCAGCCATATGTGAGGAATTATTGCATAGGGGATTAATTTTGAAAGCCTATGAAAAGAGAGGGTCTGTAAAAGCTTTAGTTATCTCCGCAATTTTTTTTGGGATTTTTCATTTTGATATGATGAATCTGTTAGGTCCAATATTTTTAGGTTTATTAATAGGATATTATGTAATAAGGACAAATTCAATATTTGCAGGTATGTTAGCTCATTTTTTAAATAATTTTTTTGCTGAGATTTTGAATTTTGTAAACAGAGAAAATGAATCAACTCAGAAGTATATAAGTATTTCTTTAAATGAGTTAGGCCAGATCATAATAATAGGAATTGTTAGCCTTTTTCTTGTATCTCTTCTATTATGGGCCTTTACATCAGTAACAGAAAACAAGGCTCAATATGTTCCCCAAATTAGTAATGTGAGAAATGATATAATATCTGTTATCAGTCATTGGCCGATTATTGTCATATTTATATTCTATATTCTAACAGTGGTCTTGTTTCTTGTATCGATTAAATACAACTGATATAATTAAGATTAAAAAGAAATAAAGGAATGATTTATTGTGCATGATTTTGTACATTTGCACGTTCATACTGAATATAGCCTACTGGACGGTGCTAACAGGATAAAAGATTTAATAGCAAGAACAAAAGAGTTGGGAATGAAAAGTATAGCAATTACTGACCATGGAGTAATGTATGGTGTAATTGATTTTTATAAAGAAGCTACTAGTAATGGAGTAAAGCCAATTTTGGGCTGCGAAGTTTATACTGCTGCCAGAACCAGATTTGATAAACAAAGTAATATTGACTCAGAACAAGGACATCTTGTTCTTTTAGCAAAAAATAATACTGGTTATAAGAATTTAATGAAAATAGTTTCCAGTGGTTTTACTGAAGGATTTTATTATAAGCCAAGAATTGACTTTGAAGTTCTTGAGAAATATAGTGATGGTATAATTGCATTAAGTGCATGTCTTTCAGGAAATGTGTCTAAAGCTATCCTTAAAAATAATTATGAAAAAGCAAAAGAAATTGCTTTAAAATTAAATGGTATTTTTGGTCAGGATAATTTCTACCTGGAACTTCAAATTAACGGCATTGAAGAACAAAATCTAGTAAATCAAAATATTATAAAGATTAGTAAGGAAACTAAGATTCCATTAATTGCAACTAACGATGCACATTATTTAAGGCGACAGGATGCAAAGGCTCATGAGATACTACTATGTATACAAACAGGTAAAAATATTAATGATGAAGATAGAATGAAGTTTTCTTCAGATGATTTTTATATTAAATCAAAAGATGAAATGAATGAGCTTTTTAAGAATGTGCCTGAGGCAATAAAAAATACATGTGTAGTTGCTGACAGATGCAATGTAGAAATTGATTTTGATAATCTATATTTACCGGAATTTAAGGTGCCTGGAAGTATGGAGCCTTTTGAGTATCTAAAAGAATTATGCTATGAAGGCTTTAAAAAGCACTATTGTATAGAGGGTAATCCAATGTCTCAACATGTGCCTCCTGCACAAAATCTTGATCTTATTCAAGAAAGGTTAGAATATGAACTATCTGTAATAAAGCAAATGGGGTATGTAGACTATTTTTTAATTGTATGGGATTTTATAAAATATGCAAGAGACAATGATATAATGGTAGGGCCGGGTAGAGGGTCTGCTGCGGGTAGTCTTGTTTCATATTGTTTAGGGATAACAAACGTTGATCCATTAAAATATAACCTACTTTTTGAGAGATTTCTCAATCCCGAAAGAGTAAGCATGCCAGATATTGATATAGATTTTTGTTATGAAAGACGACAAGAAGTTATAGACTATGTTGTAGAAAAATATGGTGAAGATAGGGTTGCACAGATTATTACCTTTGGTACTATGGCGGCAAGAGCTGCTATAAGAGATGTTGGAAGGGCCCTTGATATTTCATATGGAGAAGTCGATCAGGTTGCAAAAATGATTCCTTTTCAAATAGGTATGAATATTGAAAAGGCATTAAGCCTGAATACAGATTTTAAAAATTTATATGAAGAAAACGAAAAAATTGCTGAACTAATTGATACTGCTAAATTATTGGAGGGCATGCCCAGGCACTCATCAACTCATGCCGCGGGAGTTGTTATATCCAAGGAACCATTAACTGAATATGTTCCACTTCAAAAGAATGACGATTGTCTTACGACACAATTTACAATGGGCTTGTTGGAAGAACTAGGGCTTCTTAAGATGGATTTTCTTGGTCTAAGAACACTAACTGTTATTAGAGATGCATTAAAAATGATAAATGAAAACTATGGAATAGCAGTAAATATAGATAAATTAAATATGAATGACTCAAAAGTATACAAGCTTATTGGCGATGGCAAAACTTCTGGAGTTTTTCAATTGGAAAGCTCAGGAATGACTCAGTTTATGAAGGAACTTCAGCCAACATCTCTAGAAGATATTATAGCTGGAATTTCATTGTATAGGCCGGGGCCAATGGATCAGATTCCCCGGTATATAAGAAACAAAAACAACCTAGAACAAGTAAAATATCATCATCCTTTGCTTGAGAATATTTTAAATGTGACATATGGATGTATGGTATATCAAGAACAGGTAATGCAAATAGTTCGTGACCTTGCAGGATATTCAATGGGAAGGTCGGATTTAGTTAGAAGAGCAATGTCTAAGAAAAAGATGAAAGTTATGGAAGAGGAAAGAAAAAACTTTGTTTATGGAATAAAAGACGATGATGATAACTATATTGTAAGAGGGGCAATAAATAATGGAGTAGACGAAGTTACGGCAAATAAGATATTTGATGAGATGATAGATTTTGCCAGCTATGCATTTAACAAATCTCATGCTGCCGCCTATGCAGTTATTGGCTATCAGACAGCATGGCTTAAATACTATTACCCTGTTGAATTTATGGCAGCTTCATTAAATAGTTTTTTGGGAAGCAGTGAAAAGGTATCACAATATGTTCAAGAATGTAAGGGGATGAATATAGATGTTTTACCTCCTGGCATAAATGAGAGTAATGTAAAATTTAAGGTTTCAAAAGGTAAAATTAGATTTGGTATGGCTGCAGTTAAAAATGTCGGGGAAAATGCTGTTAAAAGTATAATTGTTGAAAGAGAGAACAATGGAAATTATAAGAATTTTAGAGAATTCTGTGAGAGAATAGATGGCAAGGATATAAATAAAAGATGTATTGAAAGCCTCATAAAATGTGGAGCATTTGATTCCTTTGGAATATATAGGTCAAAATTAATTTCGACATATGAGAAAGTAATTGATGGAATTGGTCAAAATAGAAAAAGGAATATGATTGGTCAATTATCATTATTTGAAATTTCTGAAAGTAAAACTGAGATTGAAAAAATACAAATTGAATATCCTGATATTGAAGAATATCCAAAAAAGATGTTGCTGGCAATGGAAAAGGAAATGCTTGGACTGTATATTTCTGGACATCCCTTAAGTGAATTTGAAGATGAAATTAAGAAGGAAACTACATTATTAAGCTCAGATTTAATAAATGATTCACTAGATGAAGAAACAAATATGGAATTAATTACGAATAAAAAAGTAAAGGACGGAGCTATAGTTCAGGTTGCAGGCATTATAGCAGCAAAAAAAAATATATCTACAAAGAACAACAGCTTAATGTCTTTTGTTACATTAGAAGATATGTATGGTTCTATTGAAATAATTGTTTTTCCAAAAATATTAGAAAAGTATAGAAATTTGATTATTGAAGATAATATTGTGATAGTTAAAGGTAGAATCAGTATTAAAGAAGAAGAGCAGCCCAAGATTATATGTGAAGAAATGAAGCCATTAATAAAAATAAAGAATGAAGTGGAACAACCATTAATAAATACAGTGAAAGAAGAAACAAAGCCAAAGAGCAAGAAATTATACTTGAAAATTAATAAATCTATTAATGAAGATTTTAAAAGTTCGCTACTTGCAATGCTTAAGTTTTTTGGTGGAAGAACCCCGGTATATTTATATTTTGAAGAGAATAAGAAGGTTGAAATTATTGATAAGAAGTATTGGATAAATTTAAATGAACAGGTTTTAGAGGAACTTAAAGAGCGCTTAGGAGAGTCAGGTGTTAAGGTTGTATAGTTATACTTTAATTTTACTATTGCTTTTTAAGGTGAAATAATATATAGTAATGTCGAGGTGGTTTTGTTGGATTCAGAATTAGAAAAAGTTTTAGGTAATTATGTTGCTATAAAGGCTGAAGAAAATGGAGTTAATATTATTGGTTTAACACGAGGAAGAGATACAAAATTTCATCATACAGAAAAGCTTGATAAGGGTGAAGTGCTATTAGCCCAGTTTACCGAGAATACTTCTGCCATAAAAATTAGAGGTAAAGCTAAAATCTTATGTCGTCATGGAGAAATTCATTCCGGTGAATAAATAATAATGAAGGGGCGTGTTCATATGTGGACGGTAGTATATATGGCTCAAAGCAAAGATATTGCTACCAAACTACAAGAAATACTTTCGAATGAGGGTATTTTGGTAAAGTTAAGACCTATAAGTAAAAATCATGGCAATAATGATAATTACTATGAAGTTTTGGTTCCAGAATCAGAAGTTGAAGAGTCACATAGTGTAATTATAGAAAAAGGTTTTTAATATTTTTGTAGTAAGCCTTTAACGATGGAAGTTGAATTTTATCATTATTTAGATTCTTAGCGTAATATGAAAGAATCTAAAATGACTGGGTTCTATGCCAATGAATTTTTTATTTAGTTAAATATGTAAGCTAAGTCCCGTGTTTGGATTTTCTGGCACGGGCTTTTGTATAGTTATAGATTGATACTTATGTACCTATTATTTTATGGAGAATAGAGGAGTGAAAATAATGAATGATATAAAAACTATAGGAGTTTTAACTAGTGGTGGAGATGCCCCAGGAATGAATGCTGCATTAAGGGCTGTAGTAAGAACAGGTATATACCATGGGTTTAAAGTTATGGGAATCAGAAAAGGATATGAAGGTCTACTCAATGGCGATATTACTGAAATGAGTTTGAGATCAGTTGGAGATATTTTACAAAGGGGAGGGACTGTATTGCAAACAGCTCGTTCTCCTGAGTATAATACAGAAGCTGGTGTAAAAAAAGCACTTTCAATTGCAAAAGTATTTGGAATTGATGCTTTGGTGGTTATTGGAGGAGATGGGTCCTATAGAGGTGCCAGAGATATAAGTAATATGGGGATGAAAGTAATTGGATTACCTGGTACAATTGATAATGATATTGCATGTACAGATTATACTATAGGTTTTGATACTGCTTTAAATACTGTGCAGGATGCCATAGATAAAATTAGAGACACTGCTTATTCACATGAAAGATGTAGTGTTTTGGAAGTAATGGGTAGACATGCAGGGCATATAGCATTAAACGTTAGTATATCTGGTGGTGCAGAAGCAGTTATACTACCCGAAAAGACTTTTGATATTAATAGAGATATTATTAAACCAATAATTGAAGGAAGAAATAGAGGTAAAAAACACTATTTAGTAATTATCGCTGAAGGTGTTGGGGGCGCAATTGAAATAGCAAAAGAAATTGAAGATAAAACCAACGTAAATGCTAGAGCGACTATATTAGGTCATATTCAAAGGGGTGGTAGTCCTACAGTATATGACAGAGTAATGGCTAGCCAAATGGGCGCAAGGGCTGTAGAACTTCTTAAAGAGGGGACATATAACAGGATTGTTGCATTAAAGGATAATAAGCTAGTAGATTATGAAATTAATGAAGCTTTAAATATGAAGAAAGATATTGACGAAGGTTTAATAAAATTAAGTAAAATATTAGCACTATAATAATGGGTATCGTTTTATGAATTATACAGAAACAAATTTTGTTGTAAGATATGCTGAAACAGACCAGATGGGAATAGTTCATCATTCAAATTATCCAATTTGGTATGAAGCAGGAAGGTCGGATTTTATTAGAAATCTTGGAATTCCATACTCCAAAATTGAAGAGAATAATGTATTACTTCCATTGATAGAACTTAAATGTGTTTATAAAGATGCGTCAAGATATGAGGATAGTATTGTTGTAAAGACCAGTATAAAAGAAATGACAAATGTGAAGTTAATATTTAAATATGAAGTATTTAAAAATAATGAGGGTAGTATTATCAATTATGGGGAAACTGTACATACATGGACTGATAAAAATTTAAAACCAATTAATATTAAAAAACATTTACCAGAAATTTATGATATCTTATCAAAATTTAAGTCTAGAGAATGAAAGAAACAAAAACAAATGGGTTTTAATACTTATAAGTTTTTATTTAGTTTAAGAATAGGCGGTGGATAGGTGAATATTCCGAATATAATGACAGTAATGAGATTTTTGATAATTCCATTTTTAGGATATTATCTTCTGAAGGAACAATATTATGTTGCTGGCATGTTATTTTTAGTTGGAGGGATTACAGATGTACTGGACGGTTTTATAGCTAGGAAGTTTAATATGATCACTTCTTTTGGAAAGCTTGCAGATCCTGCAGCAGATAAATTAATGCAAATAACAGCACTAAGTGTTTTAACACTGCAGGAGAAAATTCCAATTGTTATTGTAATTGTAGTGGTTGCTAAAGAACTATTTATGAGTCTTGGGAGTATCATACTTTACAAAAAGAATATAGTGGTTTCTGCAAATTGGTACGGCAAGATGTCAACTGTGATATTTTTTATTGCCATAGTACTATTCATTTTTAGAATGCCTTATAGTGATGTAGTAATATTTATAGGTGTATTAGCAACTCTTTTCGCATTTTTAATGTACTCAATAGATTTTAATAAGATGAAAAATAATGTAAAAAGCTCTCGTCAATAATTTATTGACAAGAGCTTTTTATGTAATTTAATCATTTGTCATACATTAGAGAATGATGTTCGAAATACAAGGGAATGATGCATATTATTTGTAAATATGCTATATAATCCTTATAATTTATGCCCTGTAATATTCTTTTTCCTCATTTCTATTAATCACGATCATATTTTCCGAATAAATTGCCATTAAAGAATAAGAATAGAAACACAAGAATAAAGAATAATATTTCGCTATTATCTCCAAAGATACCGGATAATCCTCTTGCTTCACCGTCTGCCATAACTATGCCTCCTAATTTTTATTAATCACATACATATTTTCCGAATAAATTGCCATTAAAGAACAATAATAAGAATAAAATTATGAAGAATAATATTTCACTATTGTCTCCGAAAATACCTTTATAACCATCTGCCATAAAAAATACCTCCCAAATTTTTATTAATTACACATTACATATTATTCATATTTTTAAAAAGGGTTACATTGTAAGTTAACTTTATTTTTCATCTTTTAACAATTATTAAGAAATAAAAGAGCATCTAGATGCTCTTTTAATGGGGGAATTATGTTAATATTTTGTTTAGCATTTGCTGCAATATGAATTATAGAATAGGCATAGGAATATAAGTATGAAGAACAATAATTCACTATTATTACCAAAAATGCCGTCTACACATCTTTCTGACATAAATTCTCCTCCTTTCATTATCTAACTGAAATAGTAAGATGGGTTAACAATCGTATCCATAACCATACTTATTACCATTAAAGAACAACAATAAGAA
>CAYYEC010000088.1:0-10653 GCA_964470745.1 uncultured Eubacteriales bacterium
CGTTTTTGCAAAGCAAAATACGTTACCTCTGCTTCGGCTTGTTTTCTAGCCAAATCGTTTTTATTTAATGTTTCAAACGAATCGCTCAGCTGAGCGACTTTAATATCTTACCACACTGCCTTTTCTTTGTCAATACTTTTTTAAAAAAAGTTTTTTGACTTTATTCGATTACTATCGAGTATGCCCGACAGCTTTTATATACTAGCACAGGTTAATTTGTCTTGTCAATAGTTTTTTTGATTTTTTTTGATATTTTAAAATTATTCTTATCTCTTTTTTTATTATCTATTAAGATAATAAAAAAAGAGATAAGTCTTATTAATAGTTATCTCTTCTTTTATATGAATTTATTATTAGCTGTTATACTATTTTTTATTCAAGATTAATTTGTCATCTTTAAGTTCAATTTTTACCTTGTCACCTTCCTTAACCTTACCTTCAAGCATTTCTTCAGCTAATCTATCTTCAACCATACTTTGAATTGACCTTCTAAGGGGTCTTGCTCCATAAACCTTATCAAATCCTTTATTGGCTAAAAATTCTTTTACCTCATCAGTAACCTCCAAAGATATTTGAGCCTGTTTCAATCTCTTAGCAAGTGTTTCAATCATTAATCCTACAATCTGCTTTATATGACTAATATCAAGTGGATGAAATACAATTAATTCATCTACCCTGTTTAAGAATTCAGGGCGGAACATTCTTTTTAGTTCACCTATTACATTATTTTTCATATCTTCATAGCTTTTTGCGCTCTCTACCTCATAAGTACCAAATCCTAATCGTTTTGGTTCTGTTATAAGTCTTGCACCCACGTTTGATGTCATTATTATTACAGTATTTCTAAAGTCTACTACTCTTCCCTGTGAGTCAGTTAGTCTGCCGTCCTCTAATATTTGCAGAAGAATGTTAAATACATCAGTATGAGCTTTTTCAATTTCATCAAAAAGCAACACAGAATATGGTTTTCTTCTAACTTTTTCTGTAAGTTGTCCTCCTTCCTCAAATCCCACATAACCCGGAGGTGATCCAACCAATCTTGAAACGCTGTGCTTTTCCATATACTCTGACATATCTATACGTACCATAGAGTTTTCATCTCCAAATAATGCTTCTGCGAGAGCTTTACATAATTCCGTTTTCCCTACTCCTGTTGGACCAAGAAATATAAATGATCCAACGGGCCTTTTTGGGTCCTTTAATCCAACTCTACCTCTTCTTATGGCTTTTGAAACAGCCTTAACCGCTTCATCTTGTCCAATGACTCTTTTGTGGAGAACATCCTCCATTTTCATTAATCTTTCAGATTCTTCTTCTGCCAACCTTCTTACAGGTATTCCCGTCCAAATCGCTACTATTTCTGCAATTTCTTCCTCAGAAACAGTCTGAGTTTTTGTTTGATTTTCTTGTTTCCAACCATCTTTTAATTTTTCCAGCTCTTTTTTTAAGTTTTGTTCCTCATCTCTTATTTTTGCAGCTTTTTCATATTCCTGGCAAATGATGGCATCTTCTTTTTCTTTACGTAGATTATCAACCTTTTCCTCCAGCTCTTTTAAATCAGGAGGTGCGGTAAAGGATTTAAGCCTCACTCTAGAAGCAGCTTCATCAACTAAATCTATGGCCTTATCAGGTAGAAATCTATCAGAGATATACCTTGAAGATAATTTTACAGATGCCACTAGTGCATCATCAGTTATTTTTACTCTATGATGAGCTTCGTATTTATCCCTTAAACCCTTTAAAATTTCAATAGCCTCTTCTATCGAAGGTTCACCAACTGTAATAGGCTGAAACCTTCTCTCTAATGCTGCATCCTTTTCTACATATTTTCTATATTCATTATGGGTTGTAGCACCAATAACTTGAATTTCACCCCTTGCAAGCAAAGGTTTTAGTATATTTGATGCATCAATTGCTCCTTCAGCTGCTCCAGCTCCAATTATTGTATGCAATTCATCAATAAATAAAATTACATTTCCCGCTTTTCTTATCTCATCAATTGCTTTTTTCAATCTTTCTTCAAACTCACCACGATACTTGGCTCCTGCCACCATAGATGAAAGGTCAAGAGTTACAACTCTTTTATCCTTAAGTATTTCTGGAATGTTTCCTAAAACTATTTTTTGTGCAAGTCCTTCACTAATTGCCGTCTTTCCAACTCCTGGTTCACCAATTAGGCAAGGATTATTTTTAGTTCTTCTACTTAAAATTTGAATTACTCTTTCAATTTCTTTATCTCTTCCAATTACAGGGTCAAACTTTCCTTCTCTAGCCATTTCGGTTAAATCTCTTCCAAATTGATTTAGGGTTGGAGTATTAATTTGAGTAGTGGAATTCTTGGGAGCTCCGGTAGATCCAGGAGCGTCTTCACTAAGCATCTTTACTATATCATTAAACAGCTTTTGAGGATCTATTCCCAGATCAATAAGAATCCTAACAGCTACACTCTCTCCCTCTTTCATTATTCCTAATAATAAATGCTCTGTTCCAATATAATTATGACCAATTCGTCTTGCTTCTTTAAAGCTCAGTTCCAGAACTCTTTTAGTTCTTGGTGTAAATCCTAGAGGTTGTTCATTAGTTTCTTCTCCTCTGCCAATTAATTCTTCAATTTCTTTAACTATTTTATCCTCAGTTACTCCATTATTCTGCAACACTCTGGCAGCAACACCAGACCCTTCTTTTACAAGTCCTAATAATAAATGTTCTGTTCCAACATAATTATGACCAAAAAGCATTGCAACTTCTTGAGAAAAAGCTATCGCTTTTTCGGCTTTTTCTGTAAATCTACCATACATTTTTCTCACTCCGTTCATTAGTTGTTATTGTCTGTAAACAATTTTACATATCATTTTGATTTATCCTATATTGATTTTCTTGAGTCATTTTCCAATTTTTCTCTAATTACATTTGCCCTGATTATATCTCTCTCATCAGGTGTCAAAACTCCTCCAACACACTTTTGTAGATTTGCAGGCTGAATAAGTAATAGAATTTCATTTAGAGTTTTAGTTTCAGTTTCTTTAATTATGCTCATATTAACTCCCAATCTTACATCTGATAGTAACTTTAAACTTTCTTGAGAGGAAATTATTCTAGCATTTAATAGTACTCCTAAAGACCTAAACACTCTATCCTCAAACCTTGATTTGTTTTGCCTATACAATTCATCTCTTAGAGACCTTTCCTGTTCAATTATTTGATAAGTTATACTTTTAATATTAGTTACTATATCATCTTCAGTTTTACCTAGGGTTACCTGATTAGAAATTTGAAACATATCCCCCCAAGCTTCCGTATTCTCACCAAAAAGTCCCCTAACAGCTATTCCAAGCTTTCCACATGCTTCCAAAATAGTCCTGATATATCCAGTCATTGTTAAGGCTGGAAGATGGAGCATTACAGAAGCTCTTATTGCTGTTCCTAAGTTCGTAGGGCAGCATGTTAAATAACCATAAGTATTGCTAAATGCAAAATCAATTTTTTCCTCAAGAAGAGAGTCAATTTTATTGCAGCAATCCCAAGCACTATTAATCTGCATTCCGCTTGCCAAACACTGAATTCTTAAATGATCCTCCTCATTTATCATTATGCTTATTTTTTCATCTTTACTTAGTATTACTCCACTATTTTTATCCTTATTAATAAGTTCCTTACTAATAAGATGTTTTTCAAACATTTCCTGTCTATTTAAATCATCAATACTTTTTAAATCGATAAATTCAAAAGTATCACTCATTTGGCTATTACTATCGAATATAGCATCTCTTGTTTTATTTAATATATACTCCTTTTGCTCTTTGTTCATTTTAAAAGGAAAAGGATAATCTTTAAAATTTCTAGCCAATCTAACTCTACTACTTATTACTACATCACTTTCTGGTCCATCTTCTATATACCATTCTTTCATATTCTCCACCTCCAAAACAGCATACTAAAATAATACATTTCTGTATATATGTTGCACACATCCCAAATATAAATTCTTTAACTCAACATATATATTTCACTTACAATTTAAAAGTACTATCGTTAGCAACGACTTTCACTTTCAATTATTTTTATTTTATCCCTTAACTCAGCTGCTTTTTCATATTCTTCATTTTTAATACATTTACTTAATTCTTCTTTTAAGCTTTCAACTTCCATAGAAGTTTTAATACAATTGCTTACCTTTTCTGGTATTTTACCATGGTGCCTTACATTCCCATGAATCCTTTTTAATAATTTATTCAGATTCTCGTCAAATACTTCATAGCATTTACTACAACCCATTTTCCCGGTATGTTTAAACTCTTGAAAATCCATACCACAATTTTCACATATAACTTTTTGAGGTTTTGAATTCACATATGTCATATTTTCTGATGCTCCAACAATACTTGATAAAAAATCATTTATATTAACAGACAATTTTAAACCTAATTGTCCTTTTTCTTTCGCACATTGATCACAAAAATGCATCTCAATTTTTTTATTATTTACGATGTGAGTAAGATGGACTTTAGCCTCTCTTGCTTTACAATTCTGACACATCATACAAATCACCTTTCTTTTTATCTTAATTCTATGTTTCAATAATTAACTATTTAATACCAATATCAATAATTAAATAACAGTTAATTTTGATTTTTAATAAAATATTTTTACACAACCAAGCTCATCAAGATATTTCTAAAAATATTAGCTCTAAGCTCATCTCTTTCTCCTACAGGCACATTGACTAAAACCTTATCACTTATGGCAGCCCTTAATATTATTGACTCCCGAATAGAAATAATATCATAGTCTACAAAATTATTTATAAATACTTCCGCCGAATGTTGTGAAATTTTATAATCCATAGAAGATATTATATGCATCAAGTAGTTTCCAGTTGAACTTATATTTACTCTTTTAATACTTATATATCCGCCCCCACCTCTTCTACTCTCAACATAATAGCCTTTCTCTGGTGAAAATCTTGTGGATATTACATAATTTATTTGAGATGGCACACACTTAAACTGATTGGCTAGTTCGTTTCTTTGAATCTCAATAGCACCATCCATATCATTTATCAAATCTTTTATAAATGATTCAATTAAATCACTCAATCTTGCCATATTTATCACCTCATTGTTTTTGACTTTCTTTGACTTTAATTATATTATAAAATATTTTTATTCTTTATTCAAGTAATTAATAAAATTAAGTGTATTATTGATAAACAACCAATAATACACTTATGTTGTTTCAAACTTTAATTAAACATGTACTATTATAAAAAATTTAAATTTGAAAAAAATAGAAATTTTATACTTTAATTTTACCACAAAAAAATATTTTGTTTTTTGCATTAATACATTATTCAATATATTGTATGGATTAGGATATAATAGACTAATGTGGAGTTGTATAAAATATCAACCACGAGAAACTACCGTCATGGAACTTACTATAACTACATATCTGGAAATAAATACGTGGAAAGCAACAGAAAAAATGTGGATTAAAAATACTTAAAAATCCATGCTGGTAAATCTAACCAACATGGATTTTTTCAAAAAAACTATACACTACTAAAATAAATTAATATTCTGTTGACCAGTGAGCATCATAATGAACTTCTTTTGTACACTCATTAGTCAGTAAGTGCCAAACAGAATTGGAACCTTCCCAGTAAGATCTTTGACAATCATTCAAACAACCTTGACCCATCACTTCCACATTCTCAATTTTTTCCTTAATTGGACCAAATGATAAAGTTTTCTTCATTTTCCTCCTCCTCTCACCTTTAATTATTAAAAACCTTAATGACTAGTAATTTGTAAAGCTTCAATTTTATGGTTTTATTGTTAAGCTTTAGAAACTCACTTCATCTATTTGTGGTCTGCATATCATGAATAATATACTTTGCAGATCACTAGGTTTATAACCAATTTAGTTGTTACTCTACTTTAAGCTTTGCAATTTCATTACGCTTAAATACACTATTATAACTATATTGAGCAAATATACCTCCTACTAAAACCATAACTATATTGAATCCTGTTAGTAATAGTAAAGTACTAAAACCAACTTGATCGATTAGTAATATACAAACTATAACTTGTAATGGCATTGTCATAATGACACTTATTAAGCTGTATAAACTTCCTTCAAAAACAATAGCCTTTTTTATTTCACTTTTAGTAATGCCTATTGCATATAGAGTCAGTAGTTCACGCTCACGATTCATTATATTAGTTATAATTGTATTGAATAAACTAATTAATGCTAAGCCCGTGAAAATTATATTAAAAACCATCTGAGTTACTTTTCTAGATTTAACAGCTTGCAAATACTGATCTTCTTTCTCCTTGAAAGTTACTATAGTACCTTTATTATGAATTTCCTCAATGGCATCAAGCTGTAACAGGGTATTTAATTCATTATTATTATTTAACCAAATATCAAATCTATCATAATCGTTAGTTTGCGTAATTTCATTCATATCTGAAATACTCATTAAGACCGATGTAATACCACTCCCAGTTTCATTCATTATAGGTAGCTTGTCAAGTATGCCACCTATAATAAATGGTTTTATAGTCTTCATCGAGTCATATCTGCTCTCTTCACCAAAATAATAAATGCTTACTTCGTCACCAATTTTAGCTTTCAAAAATTCGCTATATTCTTTGTCAATTACAATAATCGGTTTATTCATATTTATTATTTCAGGGCTCAAATATTTTTCAATATTTTCTGCTCCAATACTTGATATATTGTACGTTAAAGATTCTTTACCATTATACTTCAATGTATTTGCTTGAATATATTCCTTGTCAAATCTTTTATATATTTCGTTATTTGTTTCAATATCATTCACTGAACTTATTGCCCATAATGTCCTAATTTTATAAGCATTTACTTTTTTAGTATTATTAAAATTCTTTATAGTTTCTAATGTTTCTTGAGAAAAAGATTTTTCAATCTTTTTTAGACCTATTCCTTTAACTTCTACTTTAATGTCACCAGGAACAAAGTACTCTTTAATAAAACTTGAATCAATAAATGTTGATGAGTTAATAATAAACATCAAACTTGTAAGAAAAATTGAAACCGATAATGATAAGATCGTTACAATCGTTCTTTTTTTATTCCTTGATAAATTCTTTATAGCATATACCAGTAAAGTATTTTCCCATTTATTGCTTATTAATAAAACTAATTTACTAAATTTAATTTTAATATTTGACCTTCCTTGTCGAACAGCATCCATTGGTGAAATTTTAAAGGTCATAATAAATGGTTTAATTGTACTTGGTGCTACTGTCAATAATAATAATGTTATTGCTTCAACAATACCTTTAATAGAAACATCTGATATTTCTCTAACATCAAAACCAGAATCAATATTTAAATTCATAAAACTAACTATTATTTTACCTAAAAGCAAGTAGCTAAATCCAATATCAATCAAAGTTCCTATTAGTATAGCTAAAATCAGATAAAGAATTACTTCAACAAATACCACTATTGCCAACTCATATCCATTAAACCCTAGACTTCGCATAATACCTAAATCTCTGTTTTTATGGATAAAATTGAAATACAATACGTTGTATGTTACTAATCCCATTGAAAAAGCAATAAGCAGATTTATTATAAAACTTACTAATCTAATAATGTTTGTATCTCCAAGAGCATTAATAAGATTATAATTAAGAGAAACTTTAGGCACAAGTTCAAGACTATGAATTAAAGCTTGAACTTGACCTTCAATGTCACTTCTTTCTCTTAAACTAACCAGTACTCTCTCAATGGAGATTCTATCTTTATACTCATGTATCAAAGCTTCACTGACCAAACCAAATTGCATATTATGAAGCTTTCCTTCCATAGAGTTCTCAAAACAACCAGTTATTGTAAATTCTCTAACATCTTCATAAATAAATTCGCCACTTTCAAAATTATATTTCTCATATTCAAGATTTATTTTATCACCAACATGCTTATCATGTTCTTCAAGAAAATCACTTGATAATGCAATTTCATTAACAAATTCCGGTTTTCGTCCTTCTTGCCATAAATTCAATGATTGGTCAAGAGAAGAATAGTTCTCATCTCTATACATAAGCAATAACTCTTTTTCATTATATAGCTTTGTCCCAACATACCATTCTGCACCCACTTTATTCACTATAGGATCATCTTTTAATTTTTGATACTCCTCATCAGATGGAAATTTATAAATAAAATCTTGTGCACCTGACTCGTCAATTGCATTCTGAATAGTAACGTCGCTTATAGCTTTATATGTACTGCTTATAATAATATAACTAGCAAAGGCTATACTCAAAATCAAAATAATAATAATGCTTCTTAACTTTTGTTGTATTAAGTATTTTATAACCAAATTAACAATTTTACGCATTGCAAATAATTTCACCATCCTCAATTCTAATAATTCTATCTGCTTTTTGAGCAAGCTCTAAATTATGTGTAACTATTAATATTGTTGTATGATAAGTATCAATAAGATCTTTAAATAGTTGTAAAACACTTTCTTCTGTTTTGGAATCAAGATTACCTGTCGGTTCATCTGCAAGTACTATTGACGGATTATTTGCTAAAGCCCTAGCAATTGCAACCCTTTGCTGTTGTCCCCCTGACAATTGGCTTGGAAGATGTAATTTCCGATCATCAATTTCTAAAAATTTCATTAATCCTTGAATATATTCTCCGTCATTAGTAATTTGTGGAAGTTGTATATTCTCAAACACATTCAGAACCGGAACTAAGTTGTATGATTGAAATATATAGCCAATTTTTTTTCTTCGTATTAGTGTCCTTTCTTTATCTCTTAAAGAAAATAAGTCTATACCGCCTATACTAACACATCCTTCTGTAGGAGTATCCAATCCACCTAAAATATTTAATAGAGTACTTTTCCCAGAGCCACTACGACCAACAATTGCAATTAGTTCTTTCTTCTCTATCTCCAAATTAATTCTATTAAGAGCTTTTACTACTATTTCACCATTACAGTATGATTTTGATACATTACTAACTTTAATAATTCCCATTTATTACCTCCTAATATCAACCAACTATACCAATTTGTTCACTGTAAATCTGTTTATACAACTTGTCATTATTTATCAACTCTATGTGATTGCCTATTTCAATTATATCTCCGTTGTCAAAAACAATAATCTGATCACAGTGTTCTACCATTTTAATATTATGAGATATAAAAATAAGAATCTTATCATATTTATAATTGATTATATTCTTCTTTATCTCACTCTCAATCAATGCATCTAAAGAAGATGTAGCTTCATCAAAAATTATAATGTCACTTTTCTTAAGCAACGCCCTTGCAATTGAAAGTCTCTGCTTCTCACCTCCAGATATTTTTACAGCATTCTCACCGATAATCGTATCAAATCCATTTGGAAGACTATTGATAAAATTATAAATACCAGCAACTTTTGTTGCTTCAATAAGATCATCATGAGATAAACTTTTATTACATAATTTCAAGTTATTGCCAATAGTATCATTGAACAAATAAACATCTTGACTAATAACAGCAATTTTTTCCCTTAATGACTTTATGGATATTTTCTTTACATTTTCTGAATTAATTAAAATTTCACCTTCTAATGGATACCATAAGCCAAATAAGAGGTTAATAAGGGTAGATTTTCCAGAGCCACTTTTTCCTACAACACCATAACTATTACCACGTTTAAACTTAATAAATAAATTATGATAAATTACTCTTTCATCACTATAACTAAATTTAACATTACTAAATTCAATATCTCTTATATCTCTTAATTGATTTTGAGTTGTTTCAAGCAAATGAGGTTCTTTTAAGATACATCTTATCCTCGACGACAATACTTTTATTGTTTTTAAACTAATACTAATTTTTACAAAATTCATAATATTACTACGTAAGCGACCTACATAATTATAAAAAACTATAACACCACCTAACGTCAAGTTTCCTCTAACAATGAAATAACAACCTAATCCTAAAATAATCATCTGATTAGCAACAGCAAATAAACGTTGGAACCCTAAATTAGTTACACTTATTAGCTCTTGTGCCTCGAGCTCATGTATTAAGATACTTTGTTTTTTCTTAAATGAACTAAATAAGTATTCGTAAAGTCCTGTAAATATTGAAGATCTTATATTACCGACATACTCATTGAGAATCGATGATATACCTGAATAAGCCTTATGAACTTTATCAATTTGTTTCTCAACAATTGGATTAAATTTTTTTTGTACAATTATTATTGTAATTTGCGTGATTAAACAAATACATGTCAATAATAAATCAATCTGCACCAATCTAAATAATAATGCAATAAATGTAGCAACTTCTAAAATCAATACAAATATAACATCAAATAATAATTTATGATACATTTCTACATCTGAACCTATTAATTTTAAAACATCACCTGTATTCGACCTCGAATAAAATTCTCCAGATAAATAAGCAAATCGTTCCATCAAAATATTTCTTAATGAAGAAGAATATATATTTGAAAGTTTTACTATTATGTATTGATATATCAATTCACATGTTATTGAAAAAATAGATAAAAACATATATATTACAATCAATTTTAATAGCATTGTAATATTTTTATCAGGTAAAGC
>CAYYEC010000089.1:0-10650 GCA_964470745.1 uncultured Eubacteriales bacterium
TCAATTCTCAATTCTCAATTCTCAATTCTCAATTCTCAATTCTCAATTCTCAATTCTCAATTGCCTTTAAATGTATTCCTTCATATCCCTGCTCTTCAACAAATCCACCATATCCTTGACTTCCTGTGCCCTGTCTTTCGGGCAGATAAGTAATGCATCTTTTGTGTCGGCATTAATAAGGTTGTCCACGCCTATGGTAGTTATAAGTCTGTCATTACTGTGAATAATTGAATTTTTAGTGTCTATGCCCAAATGATTGGCTTTTATGATATTTCCATTATCATCATTGTCAAAAATAGCCCCCAGTGCATCCCAGCTTCCAACATCGTTCCAGCCGAAATCACCTGGAATGACCAGAACATCATCACTTCTTTCCATTATTCCATAGTCAACTGAAATTCCTTTTACATTTTCATATACCCTGGTTAAAACCTCATGCTCTTTATCAGTATCAATAAAATCATATATCTCTTCCATTTGGTTATACATTCTTGGTAAATACCTTTTGAAATTTTCCAGGATTACAGAAGCTCTCCATAAGAACATGCCACTATTCCAAAGATAACTTCCACTATCTACATATTCTTTCGCTTTACTGAAGTTGGGTTTTTCCACAAATTCTTTAACTTCATATGTATCAATATTATTCTCATATTTTTCTTCATTAAAATTAATATATCCATAGCCTGTAGACGGAAAAGTAGGCTTTATACCTATCGTAATAAGCTTGTCCGTATTTACTGCCAAATCAAAAGCTTTATTTAGAATTCTTTGATATTCCTTTTCATTGCTTATATAATGATCGGAAGGAAGAACTGTCATTACAGCATCTCCATATCTTTTCTTTATTACAAGTGCCGCATATGCTATGCAGGGAGCGGTATTCCTTCCAAAAGGCTCAATCAGAATATTTTCTCTTGGAACCTCATTATGTAGAACATCCTTTAGGACTTCAGCTTGTGTTTTATTTGTAACAATAAATGTATCTTTAGATTCAATGGCTCCATTACAGCGCTTTACTGTCTCATTTATCATGATATCGTTACCGCTTATGTTCAACAGCTGCTTTGGCATGTTTTGACGTGATAGGGGCCAAAAGCGTGTTCCCCCTCCACCGGCTAGTATTACAGATGTTATTTTCAATTAAATATCCTCCTTAAGACTGCTTTGCAGTCGAGCTAGATTCTGGATTCTTGATTCTGGGTTAGTCACTAAATATTTCAAGGTGTCTTTGATATCTCTTTGGAATATTTATTTCTGGATTTATTTGAAGCTCTGTCAATACTTTTGTAATAATATCGATACCATCATTATAGAAGGTTTCAATTCGTTTTTCCCTGTTTGGGATATTCTTATAGTTTTGAGGAGCAACAAAAGTCCAATCAGCACCAGAGTTTGTAGCTATAATTCTAAAGAAATTATCAAGACTGCTTTCATTCCATCCTGAATTTTTTAATAATAAAAGGTGTTCACCATAAAAATCTATATTACCTATTATGACAGTATTACCATCATGAGCTATTAAAATTAATAAAGGATCATCAACCATTCGTGCATCAGTCACTGCTTTTTCATCAGGCATATATTTAATATTCATTATCTTAATCCTCCTTTAAGACTGCTTTGCAGTTGCGCTGGATTCTGGGTTCTTTAATCTATAAATTCTTTATCAATCATATTTACAAACTCAACTATATCCTTAAGTTTATTTTTTATGACATCAAAAACAATTTCTTTTTTTAAATCCACGTATTGATGCGCGATAATATTTCTAAATCCTACCATTTTAATATAATTATTCATATTTGATTCTGAAATATACCCTTTTTGTTTCAGTACCCTGAATCCATCGCTTAGAGTTTCAATTATTCCATAATCATTGTCCACAATAATATGATTAGCAATTTCAGCCATTTGGTTTATTATTATAAAAAGATTAAACTCAACTACATTTTGTATAACTTTATCATTTTCAAATTCCTTATAAGAAATATTTATATATTTCGTAATCATTTGTAATGATTCATTAATCTGAATAATTTTCCTCTTTAAAATTCTTTCATCAACCAAATATATCACCCTCACTCATCTTAATAATCACCTTTGAATATGATTTGTCCATAAATGGCTTTATATCAAAATATTCTCCTAACGACCGATCTATAAATTGACCTTCTACCAGACTGTCTCTGCAAAGTACTTTAATATGTTTATTTATTATTCTGCTTTTAATAAATGGCTTTGCAGTGTTTAAAACAACTAAATCCACATCCCTTTTCAATATCTCAGTCAAATCCATTTTTATTTTCATATAATTATCTATATCAAATGTATTTTCTTTAAAATACACTGCTAAATCAATGTCACTCATACTATTATTTTTCCCTACAGCAAATGACCCAAATAGATATACAAAAATAATATCCAAATTATTGTAAAAATACTCATTAATAATATATATAATGTTTTCTGCCTCTTTTGTAATAATCATAAATATTTTTCCTTTTTCAATTTTTAAGAAAATCATTCTTATTATATCATAATCCAGATAATGTTTATATTAATTTTTGAATACATAGGCGGTCTTGCATTTAAAAGGCAGGTTAAGGCTGAGGTTAAGGTTAAGAAAACCCCCGAGATGCAGAAAAGGACTTGAAAGCCCTAGCCCCCAAGTCCTTTTATTTTTAATTTTCAACAGATTTTCTCTTACTTGCATTTAAAATTGTAATACCTACAACTTCATCTTTTTCATATCTAATAATGACATTATCCTCAGTCAATTCGGAATCATCCGCATTATTAGGCTTTTTAAAATCAATATACATTACGTCTGCTTCGTTATCATACAATGTCCATATTTTATTTTGCATAAGGCTAAGTAAATCCGGAACCAGAGTAAGCACTTTTTTGACCTTTACTTATCCCATATTTTTCCTTTGCTTCCAATTTGTTTAATTTTCTTTGTTATAAATGTAATATATGATTTTGATTTACTCTTGACTGATATTTCATTAAATACAGCTTCCGGAATATAAATTTCATTATACAATTGTTTTAGTAAGTGAATCATATTTATTTCAGCTAATGCGATTAAAGGTGTAGAATTAACTATTACTTTTTGCTTAGGCATTTTTTATATCCTTTTCTAATTCATCTAAATTATCAAATTGAAATATGGATATTTTATTTTCACCCAAGTATTTTATAAAATCTTCTTCAGGCATACCTGCAAACTCTGAACATTGACCAATTGATATTTTTCTTGTTTCATACAATTTTAATGCAGACCATTTTTTCATATCTTTTATAAATTCATAATCACTTTCTCTCAAAGTAAGTAATATTTCTTCAGGTATATCTATATTTACAGTTCTTGTCTTCATTATTTTGTCCTTCCTGCCTTTTGTTTCAAAATATGTTTCTTTAATCATTATTATAGCATATCTCAGTAAATAGCTGCAAACATATGATAATTCATTTTACAGCAGACAAGGTTGATCTGGAACCGAGCTGGATTCTTGATTTACCTAATCTTAACCTTTTCCTTAACCCCAATCTTAATCTATCTTACTTTCTATTTTTTAATGTTCTATTTCTTTTTTCAACTGTTCAATTCTCTCTTCTGTTAATTTTGAATACTTTAAAATCTTATGCATTGGTTCTCCATCCAAAAGCATTTCCCTTGCTACTTCGATTGCTTTTTTATCTTCACCTTTTTCTATTCCTTTTTCTATTCCTTTTTCTATTCCTTCTTCTATTCCTTCTTCTTTTGCTGTTTTAATTCTGGTCATTTCATCCCTTATTGCTGCTTCCCTTGCTTCATATTCCATCCTTGCTTTTTCATCTTTACTTATTATTTCTAAAATGCTAAGGGCTTTCATTATATCTTCATTCTTTTGTGCCAACATCTCCATCACTCCCTTTGATTTTGCATCTAAAAATTCCATCCACTGTACCACTGGATCCTCTTCATCTTTTTCCACTTCTTCGTCAAAGAGTTTTGTCAATTCCAAAAAATGTATTTCCAATATATCCGTCAATTTCTTTCCTGTCTCGTCTTCTGTAATATGATAAATAGTATGAAGTTTTTTTATATCAATACATTTAAAGTCTACTATATTTATTGTAATGCACTTTTTTAACATATCAAATATTTGTCCTGCTTTTATCTGGCTGGTATACATCTTAGACCAGTAATAAATTGTTCTTTTAGGCATATAATCTATAGGCAGTATTTGTATTTCTATATCTATTTGCTTCCCATCTCTCGTTTTTGCTCTTACATCCAGTATTCCTTTCCTGTCTGTCTTATATTCCCTATAAAGTTCACTATTTATTATTTCTACACCTTCTAATATTTCCTTCGGCAGTTTTAATACTGCACTTAAAAACGCTATTAATAACTCTTTATTCTTTTCATCACCAAACAACAGTTTAAATGCAAAGTCTATTTTAGGCGACATTATAAAATTATCTTTTTCTTCCCCTGACTCTACTTTATATTCATTCATTTAATTTGTCCTTATCTATTCATTTATATTTAGATTTCTATACTTTTATTTTATCAAAGTCTCTTTAATTTTTCCAGTTGTTTTCAAACTAATTTTTACATCTATGCAGCTGTCCAAAACTACTGAAAAATGTGGTTTCACTTAACCTCAACCTTCTTTCAAAAAATGCCAATAACGAACAAAAGGACTCGAAAGCCGCAGCCCCCAAGTCCTTTAATTCTCAATTTTCCATTTTCAATTCTCAATTCCTTTAACAAGCACCATTCTTTGCAAACACAACCTGCACGGTCTGCAAAATCAGTTTCAAATCCAACACAATACTCCATTTATCAATATATTCTGTATCAAGTGACACAATATCCTCAAAATCTTCTATACTGCTTCTGCCTTTAACCTGCCACATGCCTGTAATACCAGGCTTTATGCTAAGCCTTCGCCAGTGATAATTCTCATACTTTTCAACTTCATCAAGTGTTGGAGGTCTTGTACCCACAAGGCTCATATCACCTTTTAATACATTCCAGAATTGAGGCAATTCATCAATACTGGTTTTTCGAATAAATTTACCTACCTTTGTGATCCTTGGATCATTTTTCATTTTAAACATAGCACCCTTCATTTCATTGTGCTTCATTAATTCTTTCTTTCTTTCCTCTGCATCCATATACATAGAACGGAATTTGTAACATTTAAAAATTCTTCCGTTTCTACCTACTCTTGATTGACTAAAGAAAATTGGTCCTGGAGATTCAATATATATAATAGGAGCTACAAATAAAAATGCAATTCCCATTATAAAAAGTCCTACTAAGGCACCAAATATATCAAGTGCTCTTTTTAAGAACAACTGCCATTCATCTAATGATACTGTATGGAAAGTAAGCACAGGCATATCACCTATTCTACCAATCTGAGTTTTGGATAATTTAAGATCATACAGGTTCACCATCATATTCACAGTAATACCCATAGACTCACATTCCTCAACATATTTTTCTATCTGACCTATATATTCTTGAGGTAACGCAAAAACTACTTCATCTATTACGTTGATTTTTAATATTGTTGCCAGTTGGTCAAGTTCTCCTAGAA
This sequence comes from uncultured Eubacteriales bacterium, assembly GCA_964470745.1. Classification (GTDB taxonomy): domain Bacteria; phylum Bacillota; class Clostridia; order DSM-8532; family CAYYEC01; genus CAYYEC01. The sequence goes on from CAYYEC010000089.1 coordinate 5,604, forward strand.
TTTTAAAATCCTTTGGAGGATTTTTAGTACCTACATGGATATATCCAACAATATCAATCATTAAACTAGTTCTATCATCAACATACTGTGAAAATTTCTTTGCAAGTGTTTGCGTTCCTACTACCAAAACCTTTTTATGATGCTTTTTATTTTTATTAAAATACTTAATAAAAAGCTTCACTATTAATTTTGAAAGTGTTATTAATGCTAAACTTACAACTGCGTATAATCCATAGAATAACCTACTAAAACTATTATCACCTATAAAATAAAATATAGCTGCTATGGATATTGTCCCCAGCGCAATGGCAACAAATATTTTAAATGTTGTAATATATAGCTTATCCCTTGATTTATGACTATATACTCCAAAAAAATTCATCGCAATCATTATAAAAGGTACTATAATCCAAAGTATCCACAAGTATTTACCAAAATCCTGCATTCTGTCATATTGATCCTGGAAGATGGTATTTCTTATAATATACGCCAGCAAATATGATACAGTTAGTAAAAGTATATCTATAAATACAGTTGTTTTACGAATAAAATCCAATCTGTTTCTGTTCATTTTGACCTCCTGTTGTTTAAGGTTGAGGTTAAGGCTTAGGCTAAAACTACCAATAAGTTTTATGGTAATATTATCATCAAAAAAATAAAATTTAGGTTATTTCAATACATTTTTTGCTTGGTAATAATAAATTTTATATTCTTACGCAAATATATTATATTACAATATTAAGGTTCTTTCAATTATTTTTAGAAGGTAATCTTTGAGTTATCTATAGACACTATCATAAGTATCAAAATTAACACTATCTATAACTTCTTGTTTTTCCATGTCATAAACTACAATATTCATACCTCTTGTATTTTTTGAATGTTCCTTACCATCTATCTTTATGCTTGATATATTCCCTGTCTCATATCCTGCGCTTATCACTTCTAGATTAAATGGAATCTCTACTTCACCTATTTTTTCACCTTTAAATAATTCTAAATCTATTTTTTCTTTTTTAAGTACTTCAATAGGCTTAAATCTATCTATTTTACTGCCTACGGCAATATAGCTATATCTTGTCTTATTTCTTAATTCTTCTTTTAAACCAAGGGTTTGTAATTGTCTTAATGTCTCAGGGTCAATAGCATTAGTTCCTTCATCTTTGATTGATATTATAACTATCTTACTTTTATCTATATTACTTATATAGTCTGATATTGAAAAACTGTTTGGATGCAGGCAACCTATTTCAAAGTTTGAATTGTCAATACCTTCAATCTCACCCCTTACATAATATTCTGTATCTTCACCTTTAAATGGAAAAGTAAACTCATATGCCTTTCCTACTTCCCACTTGCTTGTAGCAGGATTAATTCTTTTCCTTATTACAAAATCATTAAACCCTCCAGAAATATATGGTGCATTATTAATATTATCTGTATGAACATTTAGCCTTATTACATAGTTTTTATCCAAAGCTTTTAAGGCTTTGAAACTAAGTTTAATATTTTCATTTCCATTTTTATTGATAACCTTTATATCTTTAGTTTCTATACTATTACTAATTTTTGAGTAAAATTCAATATTTTGTTCTTTTCCTTTAGTCTTTTTCCCTTGTCTAAACCAAAGAAGATTTTTTGAGGCAAGAAAATCTCTTACTCCATCCGGTAGATATTTGTACTTAAGAATTGGTAGTTTTTTGCCATCAATCTCGTAGTATAAATCATATATTGATGCCTTTGTATTTTCTCCAGCTCCAAGTGACCATCCTATTTTGTAACTTGAAGCTTCGTTATCAGAGTTAAGATCAATTTCTCCAAATCCATCAGCCTTTTTATATTCTTTGCTATATATTATTTTATCTTCATTATCGCTTACTATATATACATCTATTTTACTTGAATATATATTTCCACCACTACTTTTTAAATAATATTTTAATGTATTTGATTTATTGGATGGTAAATTATTTATGACTGTTGTATATCCATTCTTAGGTAGTTTAATCGGAGAATAAGTTTTTCTTGCTACATCAAAAAATACTCCAAAAGATAGAACAAAAGTTATTGCAATATAGGCTATCGATAATTTATCAAAAGAAATTTTAAATTCATCTTCGCTGGCTTCTACTTTTACATCTTGTGCCTTGAACATAATGCCCATAGCCAGCCATAGACCTCTGAAGTTTTCGAGGGATAGTACTAGCGATTGTATAAAGAAAGCAATAAGAGCAAATATAAATATTGAATTAATTTTATTTTTATTTTTTATCAGTTTAATTAATAGTAGTATAAATAAAGATAAAAAAACACCAAGTCCTAATATACCCATCTCAGCAAATATTCCAATAAATGTGTTGTGTGGTATATTACTTGTACTTTGCTGGTATATAATATCATCTCTTATTTCATATACTTTATCTACGTATTTTTTTGAATTTAGTATAAAGTTACCTCTACCTACTCCAATAATTGGATGATCAATCCCCATCAATAATGCAGCTGTAGAAAGGTTCTTCCTTATTTTAAACTGTCCTTCTCCTTGAGCAGCCGTTTCTATTCTTTTTGTGATACTTTGTGACAGGCTGCTGTTAAACAATGTATAATCTATGTCTACAAATCCAAAATATATTGCAAATCCTAAAGGTAATACCATAATTAAGAGTTTATAGGATTTTTTTATATTAATCAGCAGATAAATTGTTATAGCTACTCCAAATCCTGCCAAAGTACCTCTCGATTGGGTTAGGAATATACAAAGTGTTGTTAAGCCAAGAGTGGTCATACCAAGCGATTTTTGTTTTCTTTCGACAGATGATTTTATATATATAATGGCTATGAATAGTGAAAGTGTAAGATATGTTCCAGCTAAGTTTGGGTCTGAAATCCCTCCATGAAAACGTGAATCGTTTCCCAGTACATTATGCCATTTAATTTCATTTCCAAGAAAGAAACTTATTTGTGTGAATAGACCAACTATTATGTTGAACCAAAGTCCTATAAACCAGAAATTAATTATACTTTTGAATTGGGTTTTGTTTTTAAAACTATTGTAGCCTATATAAAAATAAATTGGTATTATAATTAATTTTATTATTTCACTTAGGTAATTAAATAAGAAACTAGACTGAATTAGGATACTTTTGCTTGCGACTAAAATTGATAGTATTGCAACTAAAATCAAAGTAGCAAAATACCACAAATACGGCAAATGCTGTTTAATATATATTTTTTTGTACGATATTATATATATAGTAAATAACATTATAATAAAAGTATCAGATAATGCAGAATTAAATTTAAATACACCAAAATAGTCTACTATACTCATTATCGAAAATGTTAGTATAATAATATATATTAAATATTTCTTTAAATTATTCAAATAAACCTCCCTTATACTTTGTATTAAAATAAATCTTCTAAGCATTTTATATATTTTTTAGCTAAGTCAACTCTATTATAGTTCTTTAAAACATAATTATATCCATTATTACCAAGTTCTATTTTCTTACGATTTAACTCTTCTTTGTTAGATATCTCCTTTATATATTTATTTAAATATTCTAAATTTTCATTTTCATTTATATTAAGAAGATTAATACCTGCTTTTGCCTCACATACTATTGAAGATGCTTCTCCCTGTGGTCCTATAAATAAGAGTGGTCTTTTCCGAGCCATAATCTGAAATATTTTTGATGGTATAGTATTTTTAAATAATTCATTATTTTTCAAAACAACTAAACAAAAATCTGACATTTGGTAATATCTTTCCAACTCTTGTTGAGGCATACTGTCTATTATTTGAACAAAATCTAAATTATTATCTCTTTTATATTCTATTAGTTTTTGCTTTTCTGCTCCATCACCTATCAAAATAAGTTTTATATTTTCTACTTTTATATTTTTAATTAAATCTATTACCTTAGTTAAATTTTGCGAATTCCCAAATGCTCCAAAGTAACTAAAGATAATTCCATTATTTTTTACTTCTTGCGTATTTAAAATTAATTTTTCAGCATCTACTCCATTTGGAATGACCACTATTTTATTTTCATTAATACCCTCATCTGTCAATTCTTTTTTAAAGCCGTTAGTTACTGTAACAATTTTAGATGCTTTTTTACATAAAAAAAGTTCTAACCGTCTAATAAATTTATATCCCAAATCCTTATTGGAGCTTCCAGTAGCCAACATCTGCTTAAATGTAATATCTCTTAATTCAAGAACAAAAGGTTTTCTTATTTTTTTGGCATAAAAATATGCTGGAATAGGCGTAAATATTGTTCCTGATGTTGACAAAACAATATCATAATTCTTACTAATTTTTTTATAATTAATAATCATGTTTAGAAAAACAAAAAAACTAAAACTAAAATAAGCTATTGCTCGCATTAGTTTTGATGTATTCGGCTTTATTATAATTTTACTCCTAAAAACTTGGATTCCTTCAATAAATTCTTCTTGTAACATTTGTATTTTATATCCATTAAACAATTTTCCAGTGGGAAAATTTGGATATCCTGTTAAGACTGTAACATCATGTCCTAAATTTTTCCATATCCTAGCGTTATCATATGCCCTAAATGCTGCTGCTGCTCTTTCTGGATAAAAAAATTGAGTAATATATAATATCTTCATCTATGCATTCCTTACTTTAATTATTATGTCTTTTGTATTTAGTAAAAACTGATTTACATTATCATTTATTTTAATAATATCGTTCTCTTTTTCAACGCTTAAACTATAGCCATCAAACTCAATAACTGTTATAAATTTTGATTCTGAATCAAACTCTTTCTCAACTATTATTTTCTTTGCATTCTCTTTAATGTTAAATACTTTAGAAATTTGTGTATCTTTAATCTTGTATGAGTTATTAAATATGACTTTAACAGAATCAAATAATGAAATCTTATAGTCATCCAGCTTTTTTATCTCACTATCTTTTGTGTGATAAGTAAGTTTTGCAGTATACTTATTTTCTATTTTACCATTTAAAGTATCAATAATTATAATTCCCTTTGATTTAATATACATTAAAAGT
>CAYYEC010000090.1:0-10618 GCA_964470745.1 uncultured Eubacteriales bacterium
AAAATGTAGTTCGACATCTATATTATCTAACGCCTAACTTTTCTGATAAATTTAAGTATAATGAATTAGGCAAATTATGACAAATAACTAATAAATATTGTATTCGCTTATCTTATATGTTACAATATCATTATCAAAGTGTTACACGAATATTACTGTAGTTTTCAATAAACAAAATTAATTATATAAAAAATGTCAATATTTGCAGAATGGAAGAAGTCGCAGGTATCAAATAATTCAAGATTAAAAAAGCTTATGAAAATTAAATAATCTTTTAGTTGCTCTTTGTTATATAATTCATTACTCTATGAATTTATATATTCTATATGTTATGCAATGCCAATGTTATTTTTTTAACATAACTTATATATTTTTACAAAATTCATAAGGAGGGTAGCGATTTTTTATATATCTTAATTAATGAAGGGAGCGAATGTATTTGAAGCAAAAGCGGATTTTAGCCTACATATTAGTATTTTTAATGATTTTTAGCCAAATGTTGCCTGCATATGCACAATTACATGTTAATTTTGGTATGCTTGATGGTGACGAGTATGGCAACATTAGTGTTCAAGGTTCTGTCTATGGAGATTATAAAGATGAACCTAAAGGAAAGAATATAACATATGCAGCATATGATCAGGATGGAGGTGAAATTTCGTTAAATTCTTCTCCGATTAATTTAATTGGGCAAGACTATGATAAGGTTATAGATGACGTTTATTACTATGATACAGATCCAATTGAATTTTCTGTAGATGAGAGCATAAGTGAGGTTACTGTTAAGGCATTTTCTGATGGTATGGAAATAGGTAGTAAAGTATATATTGAGGGACAGAAAGATCCTACTCCTACACCGATACCAGAAGCAGAAGGATTTTCTTCTTTAACATTCAACTTTAACAAAACTGAAAGTTACATTGAATTTACCACAAGAGCCCAAGGTGAAGATGGTGCAGTAGATTATTCTAATTTCAAGGATTTGAATTTTACTCTGGAGGGATTACTTCCTGAAAAGCTGTTTTATGAAGATTCAGACTATGATAATGAAAATAATTTATTTAATTCATCTGAAATTATGTTGTGTAAAGTTGATGGTTCTAGCGAATATCCAATGATGATTGATCAATTAAACGGTTCTTTCAATAATATGCAGGGACGTTTTGCTGCTATGGAATTTTATTTATCATTACAAGACGGGTATGGTTTTAATTATAATACAACATATAGGATTAAATTTAAAAATTCTGCAATGAATGCAGTTTTAGCTGATCTCGAAAACAATGTATATTTAGATGAAACTATTATGGGTGGAGTCGACCCAAATAATGCTGTTCTACAAATTAATTCAACTGAGGGTAATGCACAAATACGACGTGATTTGAAGAATGATTCTGCAGATCAGAATACAACTCCTTATACTATGGAGCTTTCTTCAGATGACAGCTTAGGTGCCAATGGGAAATATATTGCATATGATTATGACTTTTCAAAAGGATATACTGATGTTGCTAAAGTTGAAATAGCTGCAAATGGTAATTGGCAAACTCCTGATAATATTAATATTTCATTAGATGATACATCTTTTGGAGATTATGAAGGTACTGCAAATCTTATAGATAACGATGATGGATTTGGAAATTATACATTTGGTATAAGTTACGAATTATCTCAGCCGGCAGACATTTCATTGAGTAAACTTACATTTGATTCTTTTGGCGAATTTGGAGAAGCATTTGTAGACGCTGTTAATGCATACAGATGGGGACATGAGGAACGTGATGGATCGGGTAACTTGATAGTTGATTATAGTCAATATAAGGGAAATCTAATGGCATATGTATATAATTCATATGGAGATATTATTGCATGGAAGGCATTAGAAATATATAATATTGATGAAAATAGAATGTACATAAATCCTGAATTAAGGTATGCATTATATGATAATAACTTATCTTATGATCAAACAACAGAAGAATTTGATCCTCAAACTAATCTGTTTCAAGGTATGAATTCTGATGGAAACATAAGGAAAGTACTTGAATTATTAAATGCAGGTTCGCAAGACAGACAAATACTTCAAGGTTCTGTTGCTTTTGGAGAGGAAAGCAGAGACTTTTATATTTCACTTGATTCAAATGGAAGTAATCCAGGTGACTACAGGTTATTCCTTAATTTTGTAAAATATGATGAGCAGTGGTTTAATGGATATGAAATAGAAGGGGATAATTGGTGTAATACCGATATACCTGTTAATCCGGTTATGACTAACACAATAACATTAAGTATAAACATAGATGGAGAAAACTATTCTACCAGCTTTGAATGGAATCCAACAACTAATGAGCTTGAAGATTTTTTATTAAATGGATTTTCTATGCAGGGAGACAATACCATAGGTGCATTGCCGGAAAATGCAGGTATTGTTTTGTGGAATAACCAGTTTATTGGCAGTGAAGAAAACTTGAAGTTGGTCATATATACAACTCCACAGCAGCAAAATGGATATATTGAAGGTGAAAGCCAAATAATTGCAACATTATCAAAAGTGACAAAAACAATTGATGAAGAAGACGTAAATAACAAATATTATACCTTTGAATATCAAGATGGAGACACATTTAATGTAAATCAAACAGATATAGAGTGGCTTCATTCCATGCTAATATATGATGACGGAGCAGATATAAATGTATCAAAAGATAATATTGGAAACATTAGACTAGACAAACAGGCACCTAATTTCTGCGATGCTCAACTAAAAGGACAAAGTGAAACTGATGAAGATACATTTATGGTAAAGCTGAATTTTGATGAAAATATAAATCTTGATAGTTTATCAGGTAATGTAGAAGTTGAAGTAACATATAGCCAAAAATCTGAAGATGAATATGGTAATTTTTATGAAGAAGATGAAACTGTAAATGCAACTGTATCGGAAGATGTTTATGGATGGCATTGGAATGGTCAAAGAGAAGATGAGCCTTATCAAAATGCCATAATAACTTTTAATATTGATGAGCAGATTTTTAACAAAGCTTGGAAGCGGGTTGTAAAAGTTCATAGTGTGAGTGACTTAAATGGAAATACCTATGACGAGTCAGCTGATATTAATAATGATTCAATGCCTGATGGAGCAATGGAAAGGGATTTTTGGATTGACTCCCAAATAAGAGCAAAAGTAGTTGATTCTTTGGGAAATGCAATTAAAAATGCTGAAATTGTGATGGTAGATAAAAAACCGGATTTAGCAAATGCTACTACGGATTGGCGCAATAGACAGTGGAATATGAATATAAACAATAAAGGTATTCTTGATGCATGGCTGATACCCGGATCATATTATGCATATAAGATACAGGTGAAAAATGAAAATGGTGAATGGGTAGAAACCCCTATTGATTTTTCAATTGAAATACCTTATACAGATCATACTTTACCATATTATGAGATGGACAATATTGTTCTTCCGGAGGCAAACGTCATAGGAAGCACATCTAGAGAAAACTCAAGAGAATTTAAAGAAAAGCTTCTATTTGTTGAATCTGATATATATAACACTTATTTAAGTCAGATGTATGAAGTTAAATCCTTTGATGAATTGGAAGAATATCTGCTTAATTATGTAAAACAAAATGAATCTGATTTGGAAATACAATATGGATACGATAGAAGTCAATGGCCAATGATAGCAATATTTACTCCTGTAATAGATGATTATCTAACAAATGTAAATACTGACTATACTTTAGATGGAACTGTTTCGGATTTCGTTAACGGCTTAATGTCAAAAATTAACAAAGAACCTGTGGATAAATCCGACAGCTTTAATAATGTAATGGATATTATCCATCAGTTCTATATTAAGTCTGCCGAAACTGATAAAAATGGTAATTTTAAAATTTACTTAGATCCGGGTTCAGAAGGAAAAGAATATGTAATACTTGGTAAAGAAGTTGGTGAGGGAATATTTGTTTTACCGACTAAAGAGTTTATGCTTGAAGGAAAAAATATATTTACTGTTGGTGTAAATGGTTTTGAATTCCCTTATGAAATTGAATTCCCGCCTCCGGTATTAGAAGGATATGTCAAAGATAGTGGCGAAAACCCTATTGGAAACTGTATTGTGGAAATAACTAATGAAGACACAGGCAAATACTTTGAAGCAAAAACTGATTCTACAGGTTATTTTGGAGCAATGACGGAAGAAGAGGGAACATATACATTTAATATTATAAGGTCTGACTGGGAGGCTAAAGGTACTGGAAGATTATACATGATAAATGAAACTTATTATGTTATAGATGATGGTACTGAAGCAGATCCTGAGTTAAATGCATATCAGGATGAAAATGGAACTCAATTAGTAGATTATATCAACATAACAGCACCTGAACCAAATGCTACAATTAAAGTTGGTATAGGCAGAGACAATGGTGAGCTGACTTTAAGCAGTCAGCAATTCTATTCAATCAGAATGGCTGCAGAGGAAGTAGATGGCAGTGATGAAGTTCCATATATGCTGCAAAATATTGAAATACCTGCAAGGAATGGAGTATTTGAATTTTATATTCCGGATGGGGCTTATAAGCTGCAAAGTATTAACTCTCATCAAATGAGCGTTCCTTCATGGGACTGGAATAATCCAAGTGAAAACAAATATGTTGTTGTAACCAGAAAAGATAATACAACAGGAGATGTTTTAGGAGAAACTACAATACATGAAGTAGTAGTTGAGTCTGATGCGGGATATGAAACCACATACTTTGGAGGAGAAAAATCAGGAGATAGTGTAACAGGTGATGGATATTCATTTACATTATCCCAATATGTGGAAGAAACTTATGAAATAGACCTGAAAGGGTATTTTGATACAGCTATTACTTTTATTGACAATATGGGTGAGCCCCTTAGTAATATTAGAGTAAATATAGAAGATAAAGAAAATTGGAATTGGTATGAGACAAATACCGGTTCTGATGGAAAAGCTTATTTTTACTTTGGTGTTGAAGCAGATGGTGATAATGTTGGTTCAAACAGCTATAGAATAAATGGCTATGACTATCAAAACAAATGGTTCCAATTGGATGAATCACAGGATACTTTATTTACAGTAACATCAGACAACACTCCAACCAATAAATTCAATAAATATATTGTTGTTGTCAAACCAAACTTTACAGGTAAGGTATTTGATTCTGAAATTGATAATAATGGTGATCCGGTAGATGCAGATTCAGCTATTGAATATGCCTGGCTTGATATTAAGAGAATTGCCGACCAAAATGGTCAATCTGTAGAAGAAGGCTATGGAACCGGAACAGATGGAGATGGAAATTTCTCTATGAGCTTTACAAAACCAGGTGAATATATTATAAATGGTGTTGGTAGCTGGGATACTTGGTTCGAATCGGCATATAGATTTGATGTTGTTGAAAGCGTTTCAGAAAGTGTATATGGCAGTGTTTATGAAGCTGTATTACCTGGAACTGCAATACCTATAGGAATGCCAATTAACATTGGAAGACCTGCAAAAAATTTCAAAGGATATCTTTTGAAAAATATTGTAAGAGTTGATGGAGAAATTGATATCGGTTTAAGTAAAAAATATCAGGGTTATGATGGAACTGAAGATTGGTATCATGATGAAAATGATACAGGCATTTGGATGATTCTGGTAGAAAAAGGCATAAGTAAGGACGAACTTGATTTTAATAGGTGGAAATATGAAAAATGGGTAAGTGTCGGACTTGACGGAAGCTTTGAGGCAGTTCTTGATAATACAAAAGAGTACGAGGTTTTTGCAGTTCAGACTCCAAGACGTTGGTATGATAATTTTGATGAAGAACTGGAAGTCATAATTGATCAAACTAAATACTCAACTGAGGATGGAGATAATATTGATCTTGCAGTTGATGCTGATGCGGTTAATTATATATATCCCAAGACACCTAATTTTAGCGGTGAATTTAAGTTGTTTGAAGGAAGCTTTACAGAATTAGGAAAGACAATTGCCTGGGGGAATATAAACCTTGAAAAACTTGATGGAACTTCTGGGGAATGGGTTGAATTGGAACCTGATGGAAGTTTTGGAAAGAGCTTGGAAGAAGCTGCACAGTATAAAATAAATGATATTAACTATGAAATTGAAACTGATGAAGAAGACCAATGGGGAAATAAAGTAAGAGAGCATTATAATATAAGACTTAACAAAATAATTACTATAGGTGCAGATACGACTAATATAAACCTACAGCCTAATTTCAAAGGTGTTGTAACGGGAGTGAACATAGACACAAATAATTTGTGGAACAATAATGTTGGTGTATGCCTTAAAGAAGAAATACATCAAGATGATACCGGTTATGATGATTATATTATGAATCCTTGGAAATATGAGATATGGATAAATGGAACTTATAATGAAGATAATCAAGAAGTTGTATTCTATAGTTTCATGGACGATACTTATGCAGCAGACAAGGATGGTAATGACACACCTAAAAAATACACACTAATGAGAATCCATGATTGTGAAATAAATGAGCAATTTAAGCTAGAAAAAGCTGATGGTACTACATTAAGTGGGGATGGAACTATCACATATGATGATACCTTAGAGCAATATACAATGGATCTTGATTTTTCATCTAATGTATGGGGAGTTATATCTGACGGTACAAATAGAATAAGTAATGCATGGATGAATATTCAAAAAATTGTTGAGCAAAAACAGAATGAGCCTTGGACAAACAATCAGTGGTTTGGTACAAGAACTGACAGTGAAGGTAATTTTGCATTAAAACTAGCTGACGGTAAGTATAAAATAGAAGGATATAACACTGAAGGCAGATGGGATACTTCTGCATTTAAATGGATACCTGGCGAATGGGTGCAGGTTGGATATGAATTCAGTGTAGAAAACGGAATTGCTTACGATTCAGCAGGTAATCCTTATGGTGAGAATGGAATTGTTTTATCTACTAACGTACAAGGTAAAGTAATGAAGCTCAATAAGAGTGGAAGCTATGAACAAGTTACAGAAAATGCATGGTTATCAATCTGGCCGACGGATGATGATGGAAATATTGATTGGTCTGACTGGAGCAAGTCCATGTGGGCAAATATTAACGAGAGTGGAATATTTAAAATGACTCTTGCACCAGGTAAATATATGGTTACAGAAGTTGGAGGACACAATTTCTGGTTAAAGGTAGACTTACCATTTGAAATTGATGAAGAATATAATTTGGTAGCTGATGAGAATTATATTGAAGAAGAAGATGGTAAAGACTATTTTATTGTTAAACCTTTGGAGCCTAATTTAGTAGGTACAGTATATTCTGACAGAGAAATGCAGAAACCTCTTACTTTGGGGTCCATAATGGTTAAACCTAAAAATGCCAAGGATGATGATTGGAATAGCGTAAGATGGATTAATACTGATTCACAAGGTAATTTTACAGCTGCTCTAGCTAATGGAGAATGGAAAATAGTAGAAATGAGCAGTTGGAAGTTCTGGGAAAGAGTTAATATACCATTTGCAGTTGATGATGATGGAATTACACCAACTGCAGGAGGTATGAATGTTATTGAGGACGGAACAGTGGCAATCTATCCACCTGAACCAAATGTAAAAGGTATTGTATTTGATATGAATGGTAATCAGGCAAATGACAGGGCATGGTTAACTATAAAACCTGCCGATGCCTCAGAATACGATTGGTCAAATGCCATCTGGACAGAATATAAGTTTGATGATAGTGTAGAAGACAGCAATAAATTTATCTTCAAATTATCATTGCCGGATGGTGAATATAAAGTTGTTGATGTTGGAGGATGTAATTTCTGGTATAGACCTGATACTAAGTTTAAAGTTGAAAATGGAGAATTGGTTGAATTCGATGGCAGCTTAGACAATATTAATGAAAACGGCATACTAGAGGTAAAACAACCTGAACCAAATGTAACAGGAACTGCCTATGGAACAATAAATGGTGAAGAAAGACCAATAAGAAAAGGCTGGATAAATGTTGCAAGATACAGTGGAGATACTCAGTTGACCATGGATGGTGAAACTATTTCTCCGGAAGAATGTAAGGAGCCATATAGTGACATTTATTGGAACCATACATATTGGGCAGAAACTGATGAATCAGGTAACTTCTCATTTAAACTAGATGTGGATGGAACTTATAGAATAGTTTCTGTTGGAGGAGAAGGTATTTGGTATCAGCCAAATACAGAATTTACAGTGGCAGAAGATAAATCCACAGAACTGGAAATAAGAGAACCCGGTGCAAATGTTACTATTACAATAAAAGATGTTCCACAGGAAATGATTTCTGATGATGATCAAGCATGGCTTGACATATATCAAGAAAAAAATGAAGAAAAACATTTTATGCCTGTTCAATATGTTGGAAAGACTGATGGTCAATTTGTATTTGAAGCAACATTAAAAGATGGCGATTATGCTATAGCATTCTTTGGTACTCCAAATGGAGGAATAGAGCTTGAATCTTCATTTACAGTTGATGGAACAGCAAATGAAGAGTTAAGTATCCAAAATGAATCAGGTATGACTATGGTAAAAGGCTCTATAGTTAAAGACGGAAGCCCTATATCTGAAAAAGCATGGATTGCAATTACATCAGTAATTGAAGGCAAAACTGTTAAAAAGAAAGTACAAACCAATAATAACGGTGAGTTTACCTTTAAATTATCTGTTGGAACAGTGTGGATACTAAGTGAAATAGTAACAGAAGATGATGGATATATTGGAGTAAGTGAAGAAGCAGCAGGAAATTATACTTATATAATTAGTGAAGAACAAAGTCAATCACCTATTGAATGGTCACCAATTAATATAAGTGACTTATTGAACTAGTTAAATTAGTTAAATTGGTACACTGGAAGTTAAAACTCCCGGTGTACCAAAATTTTTACATCAATTCAATTTTAAGCGAGGGGATTAAATGACAGCTAATAATATGAAGAAAAGAAAATTTAATAAAATATTATCAAATATATTGATTTTAGTTTTGTTAGTATCTTCAATTTTGTCTACTAATTTAATATCAGTATTTGGAGCAGGTGAAATAACTTATTCATTAAATTATAACTATAGTAAAAGTGATACAATAAATTCAAAAACTTTTATACTAACAGCAAGTTCAGCAGCTTTTACCGCTGATACCGCCTATCCAAAGCTCAAAAAGGGCGGAGTCTTACAGGATGTTACATTTTCAAATGTATCTTCAACAACCACAACAGTAACATTTAAAATATCAAATACTATTTCAGATGGTACATATACACTTGATATTGATGGACCTACAGCAAGGGAAAATGTTGCCGCATTAGTTGTTGCAGATGCAGATTATTCAGGAACAACTCCTGTCAAAACATTATTAAAGGGATACAATTCTACACAGACAGTATCTGTCACGTTAGATTACAGTAATTGCGTACAGGGGTCAACAACAGCAAAATTAATAGATGGTGAAGGGAATGAAAGTGATACTCAGGTTTCTGTAACTTCAATAACTTCAAATTCTGAAGACATGACTCAGAGTTTGGAATTAAGTATACCGGTTGGAGTAAATACAGGTGAATATGATATAGTTATTACAACCGGTGAAGAAGTAATTACTATAACTGATGGATTAAGTGTTGAAGGCAGTCAAAAAATAAATTTGAGTACTACAAGCTTGAGTTCTTCGTATAGTCAAAGCGATACAATTACTGTAACCGGTACAAATACATTATTTGACAGTAATAAAACAACTGTAAAAATACTAAATTCTGATGGAAGTGATTCAGGAGTTTCAGCAGCAGCTTTGGCTGTAAATAGTCTTACATCTTTGACTTTTTCAATTAATTCAGGTTTAACAGCCGGTGATTATAAAGTGCAGGTCACTACAACCGGAACTGATGAAACAGCACCTACAGCTAATTTTTCAATAGAGGCTGCCACAGCTGTTGTTACTAAAAGCGACACTACTATTACTGAAATAGGAGCATATTATGCATCAAATCAGGAAATAAAGCTAGTAGGAAGTGGAACTAATTTTGATTCAGGAACAACTTTAACTATATCTAAAGTTGAGGGAGAAAGTGAAACAGAGCAGTCAGATGCAATTGCAGCAGGTTCCAAATCAGTGAGCGGGCAAACAATTACATTTTCATTAAACGGCGATAATCCACTTGATATTGGAACTTATAAAATAACAGCGGCTACAGGATCAGAAACCATTATAACTGAATTTGATGTAGTTGAACCTTCAATAAGTGCAGAATTTGATTCGGATGTAGTTGATACATCAGGAGACACTCCAATTCTTCCTTATGGATATAAAGCATTTGATGTATATATTACCGGAACAAATACATATTTTACATCAAGTACTTCTGTAAAAGTAAATGATGCCGGCGTATCGGTGACATATACCAGTTCAGAATCAATTAAATTTCAGATTCCTGCTGATAAAACTTCAGGAACAATAGTAATTGATGCTGACAATGAAAGCAGTACCAAAGGAGATAATTTTACAATTGATTTTAATGTGGCAGATGAACCAACTATATCAGAGGTAATACCTAATCAATTATA
>CAYYEC010000091.1:0-10606 GCA_964470745.1 uncultured Eubacteriales bacterium
TATTGCATCATGATATTTTACGTGCTGTACTGCAAGATAATAGATTAGTAATCAAGCCATATGTGCAGGGAACCAATTTTGATTATGAAGTATTTGATGGAAGAGAACAGAGTGACTATGTTTCATGGGCAGAAGGCATCTGTACAGAAATACAAAGTAGAATAAATTTGGAAACAGGTTCTTTAATGAAAGCAGCACTATTTCTTTCTCAAACAGGAGTTTATGTGTTTGTTTGCATGCATCATCTAATAGTTGACGGATTATCATGGAGAATTTTTGGAGAAGATTTTCAGAATGCATTAATTCAGGTTACTAATGGTGATACAGTCCATTTACCAATGAAAACTTTATCATTTAAACAATGGGCACAATTATTAGAAGAGTATCGGATTCAGGGAATGCAAGGAAATGAAATTGATTATTGGGAAAAGACTGTTTCTGATATAACGAATATTAAGATTACCAGAAATGAATCTGTAGCAGAAGATGGTGCAAATGCAGTAAATATTATTTTTGATGAAACTGTGACTGACAATTTACTGAAAAAAGCGAACAATGCTTTTAATACAGAAATAAATGATTTGTTATTAGGCGCACTAGCAATGGCAGTAAATAAATTTACCGGTCAGGATAAGATAGGAGTCATGCTGGAAAGCCATGGACGTATAGATTTGCACAGAAAGGCACTGATAGACAGAACAATGGGATGGTTTACCTGTTCTTATCCTATTGTATTAAAATGTCTTGCAGACTATCGGAATTGTATCATTACTTCAAAAGAAACAATAAGAGAGATCCCAAACCAGGGCATTGGATATGGATTGCTTAAAAAAGAACTAAAAGAATCAACTGCAGATATTCATTTCAATTATTTAGGGGAAATGGATGTGAAAGGTATTCAAAAACATCCAGTCGGAATAAGTATCGCACCTGAAAATAAGCTTCCAGGAACTATTAGATTCAATGGATTCGTTATGGATAAAAAGTTATATTTTTCCATTGAATGTGATAAGGAAAGATTATCAGAAGCGGACTTAGAAAACTTTTCACATTTATTTAAGGAGAGTCTTTACTCAATTATTGACTACTGTATATTGTGTCCGACTATTGAAAAAACAAAGTCTGATTTTTCTGCAATTCACATTGGCAATAGTGATTTTGAGTATATCCGTTTATTATATAATGATATTGAGGATATTTATACTCTTTCCCCACTCCAGAAAGGTATGTTGTTTCATAGTATGGAGCATAAGAATAATACGGAATATCTATTGCAATCGCTATATACTTTTGATGGTGATATGGTAGTTGAGTATATCAGGCAGGCGTTTGATTTATTAGCAGTTAGATATCCTGTAATCAGGACAACATTTGCTGATTATAGAAGTGTCTCAACGCCATTGCAGATAGTACTTAAAGATAGAAGGATTAAGTTTATTGAACAGGATCTTTCTTATATGAATGAAGAACTCCAGAAATCTACAGCAGACCAGATAATTCAGAATGATATTAAACGTGGATTTGCACTTGATACTGATTCTCTGATGAGGGTAATATGCATAAAATATAATAAAAATAGGCATGAACTTGTATGGACATCGCACCATATTATTATGGATGGATGGAGTACAGCATTATTAGTTGGTGATCTGATTTATTATTATGGACAATTGAAGCGTGGAGTACTATTTGAAACTTTATCTCAGGAAATCATTCTTCAGAATAGAACTAAACTACAATATAGTGATTATGTTAACTGGATTGAGCATAATGATTTGACTGAAGCACTTGATTATTGGAAGAAGCTTTTATACAAATATGAGGAATCTGCTGATATACGTCCTATGGGAACGCCTAAAATTTCCGAAAGCAGCATGAATAGAGCGTGCTACTTGGTAGATGCAGAATTAACAAAGAGGCTAATGGATGTTGCTTCGCGCTATAATGTTACAATTAATACAATTGCAGAAACAGTTTGGGGCATTATTCTTCAAAAGTATAACCATATCAGTGATGTAGTATTTGGTAAGGTTGTTTCCGGAAGAAATGCTAATTTAGAGGGCATAGAAAATGTTGCTGGTTTGTTTATTAATACGATTCCTGTACGCATTAAAACAAATTCAGGCATGTTTCTTGCAGAATTACTTCAAGAAGTACAGAAACAGGCTAATGACAGCAGTAATTATGATTATTGTTCATTGGCTGAAATACAAAGCATAAGTGGCTTAGGTACAAATTTAGTCAGAACTTTATTTGTCTTTGAGAATTACTATATTGATTCCGAAAAACTGAATGATAAATCTTCAGATGAAATAGGTTTCGAGATGGGAATCAGAGCAGTAAGGGAGCAAACAAATTATGCATTAACAGCGAGTGTTAATATTACTTCTGGCAATATGAACTGGAATATTATTTATAATCCGAATCAGGTTGTTCCGGAAGAGATAGATATACTTTACTCTAGAATTTTAAATATATTACATCAATTGGTAGAAAAACCGTTAACTAGGATTGAGGATGTCGATATTACTTCTGAAGAAGAAAAGAACATAGTTCATAAGGAATTTAATCAAAAAGTCTGCCCATTCGGCAAAAATATCCTACAATATTTTGTAGAACAGATTGAATTACACCCCAACAATATTGCTGTTCAATTTAAAGATGAGAGTGTTACATATGCTGAGTTGAATTATCGGGCAGATCAGATAGCATTAAAGTTGATAGAGCTTGGTACAGGGAGTGGAGAAAATGTTGCATTCATTGCTGAACCAAGAATAGATACTATTGCATGTATATTAGGTATTGTAAAAGTTAATTGTGCTTATGTAGCAATTGATCCGGATTATCCATTGGATAGAATTCAATATATGATTAAAGACTGTCAGCCGAAAGTATTACTGACTTACCAGGAATATAATATTCAGGGCATACATCAGATTAATCCGAAGGATATAGAGAATTCCAGCAATAAGTACAGTTATTCTGCAGGCAGACCTAATGATTTGCTTTATTTAATTTATACTTCCGGGACGACTGGCAGGCCTAAAGCCTCAATGGTTGAACATAGAAGTGTTGTCAGACTTGTAAAGGATAAACATTGCTATCAGTTCAGTGAGCAGACAGTTATTTTACAAAGTGGAACAATGTCCTTTGATGCATTTACTATTGAAATATGGGGAGCGCTATTAAACGGAGGAAGGCTTGTTCTTTCCGAAAAGAGTGTATTATTGAATGCACATAAATTAAAAGGATGTATCGAATATTACAATGTGAATACGATGTGGATGACAGTCACTTTGTTTAACCAGATGATAACAGCAAATGCTCATCTTTTTGACCAATTATCCTATTTGATAATTGGAGGTGAAAAAATTTCAGAAGATCATGTTAGGATGTTAAAAGCGGTAAATACAAAAACAAAGCTTATTAATGGATATGGTCCTACTGAAAATACTACATTTACAACATTGTACGAGATACCTGATAAATTTACTCACATTCCGATTGGAAAGCCAATTACAAATACTCAAGTATTCATCTTAAATGGTTTATCATTGTGTGGCATAGGAATTATAGGTGAACTGTGTACTTCAGGCGAAGGCGTGGCTCGAGGTTATCTCAATAATGCTGAATTAACAGATGAAAAATTCATTCCGAATCCATTTGGCGAAGGGAAATTATACCGAACAGGAGATTTAGCTCGCTGGTTACCGGATGGCAACATTGAATATTGTGGAAGAATTGATGATCAGATAAAACTAAGAGGTTATCGAATTGAACTTGGCGAAATTGAAGCATCACTGAGAAAAATTGATAATATCAAAGATGCGGCAGTTATTGCGAAAACTTCTCCAGGTGAATATAAAGCATTATATGCATATCTGATTTCTGATGATACATTAAATATATCAGAAGTAAAAGAGAAATTGATACATATGTTACCTGGTTATATGATTCCGGCATACTTTAGACAGATAGAGAGTATACCTGTATCCCCAAATGGTAAATTGGATAAAGGCGCTTTACCTGAAATAGATACAATGTGCACCGCAGAGTATGTTGCACCTAGGGATGAAAATGAAAAGAAATTATGTCAGATTTTTGCTCAAGCATTAAATACTGATAATGTGGGAATTGATGACAGCATTTTTGATATGGGAGGAAATAGCCTTATCATTATGCAAATTGTTGGAAAAGCTGTATCAGAAGGATTTCATATTACTATTCAAAACATATATGAGAATCCAACAGTAAGATTGATCAGTGATTATATGAATATCAAACATGAATACAGCGAATTAATAACGGAAGAGGAAAACATGCGTTTGAAATCAGTATTGTCTGGTAATGTTATAGAGAACGAGTCAGAGATACAAAGGCGTGACTTGGGCAATGTTCTAATAACAGGAGCTACGGGATTCCTTGGTGTTCATATATTATCGAAGCTTTTGGACGAAGAATCTGGAAAGATATACTGTCTTGTTCGTTGTGAGTACGTTGAGCAAGGGTATGCCCGTTTGAAGAAGTGCCTTGGATATTATTTTGATAATCGTTATGATGATAAATTCAGGCGGCGTATCATAGTAATACCAGGAGATTTGACTGAGTGTGACCTGGATAGCATTTTACCAACAGATATAAATACAATCATGCACACAGCTGCTCATACGAAACATTATGGATTCTATAATGATTTTTATAAAGTTAATGTTGTTGGTACTGAAAATATTATTTCATATGCAAAGAAAAATGGAATTTCTGTAACATATATTTCAACAATGAGCGTCTGCGCAATGATGGATATTCATGTTGAGGATAATACTTTTTGTGAAAATGATTTCTATAAGAAACAGATAATAACAGATTCTCCATATGCGTTAACAAAGTTCTTTGCAGAAAAAAGCGTTCTGGAAGCTATGGATGATGGTTTGGATGCAATCATTATTCGGGTGGGTAATTTAACTAACCGTTATAGTGATCTGAAGTGTATGTTAGATTATAGAAATAATAGATTTAATGTACAGATAAAAATGATTATGAAACTTAATAGTATTTCAGATGAGATAGCTGATAGTAAATTTCCATTTTCTCCAATTGATGATGTAGCTGAAGGTGTTGTCAGACTTACCCAATATAGGGCAGAAAATCATACAGCGTTTCATTTGTATTCATCAGAGATGGTGTCTTTTAGTATACTAGTAAAAGCTTTTGAAAAAATTGGAATTACTTTAGAACATGATATGAGTTCAGATATTCAATTAAATAAGATAGCCGATTCAAATATCCGCAATGAGATATATAGTATGTTAGCAATTAATTCTTATGAACGGTCAGTTCAGGCAACAAATTCAAAGAATGATTTTACATTTCGCTATTTGAAGAGGATAGGATTTGAGTTTAAAGTAATTGATGAAAACTATATTAATAAGTGGGTTGCATCTTATGATGACCTGAATTATTGGAAAGAATAAGACTGATACTACAAAGTATTAAAATAAGGAGAATAGTTATGCTAAAAATTGTAAACTTTACAAAAAAGTATGGAGATAAAGTAGCAGTTGATAATTTGTCTCTGCATATCAGAAAGGGAGAAATTTATGGTTTTATTGGACATAATGGTGCAGGAAAAACAACAACTTTAAAAGCATGTTGTGGAATCAATCAGTTTACAGAAGGCAATATTTATATTGATGGAATATCAATAAAGGAAAATGCTTTACAGTGTAAAAGGATGATATCTTATTTACCGGATAATCCAGATGTTTATTCTTTTATGACAGGAATACAATACTTGAACTTTATTTCAGATGTCTTTCAGCTTTCAACTAAGGAACGGGCAGAGAAGATTGAAAAGTATGCTGGTTTCTTTGGAATTAAAGATAAATTGGGTCAGCCAGTCAGTACATATTCGCGTGGCATGAAACAAAAGTTGGTTATTATTTCTGCCTGGATACATAGTCCTAAGTTAATTTTAATGGATGAGCCTTTTGGTGGGCTTGATCCATTAGCAACATATAATTTGAAGCAGTTAATGCATGAGCATTGCGACAATGGTGGAGCAATATTTTACTCTACTCATGTTCTAGATGTTGCTGAAAAGCTATGTGATAAGGTAGCTATAATTAAAAATGGTAAATTGATTGTTTCAGGTACCATGGAAGAAGTAAAAGGTAATACATCTCTCGAGGATATATTTTTTGAATTGGAGGTATAATCAATGTTGAGATTGCTTTTAAAAATTAGAATAAATAGTGCATTTGCTTCAGTCTTCCATGGAACCAAAAAAGAAAAGCCAAAAGAATTCTACTACCTTATTGCGTCTATATTAATTTTGGTTTTTGCGGGTTATGGCATCGGAATTGAGCAATTATTTGAACGATTTGCGAAAAATTTCATAAGTGGGAATCTAGGTATTTTGTATTTTTGCTTAGTTGGTATAGTTTTGTTTGCATTAACTATTTTACTAAATATATTTTTGGTACAATCACAACTTTTTGAATCCAAAGATATTGATACTTTATTATCGTTACCTATTAAGCCATCCAAAATCATACTTAGTCGTATAGTGTTATTATTGGTTCTGGCATATCTTGCTGAATTATTAATAGGTATACCTGCTGTTGTAGCATATTATAAATATGCCAGCATATCATATGCTGGAATTATATGTTATGCGATTGCTTTGATTTTTATGGGTCTGTTTTCAGTGGCTTTATCATGTATTATTGGTTGGCTGATAACTGTATTAACATCAAAAACTTCGCATAGAACTTTCTTTCAGGTATTCCTGATTGTTATTGTTATGTGTATTTTTACAGTTACTTTATATGTAGCTAATAACTATTTATCATCAATTATACAAAATGCAGATAGAGTTGAAAAAATCATTAAGAACTTTTTTTATCCAATATATTGTTTTGGTATTAGCTCTAGTTTAGGCAAATGGTTATTTCTTTTTAAATTTATTGCAGCTTCTTTACTTGTTTTTATATTGGTTTATTTTATTTTGTCAAAAACATTTATAAAGGTTGTTGGAACTCCATATAAGCTGTCAGTTAAGGACTATGATAAACTAAGTATGAAAAAAAATTCAAGTATGTATGCCCTTGTCAAAAAAGAGTTGAATCTGCTTTTTACAAATTATATGTACTTAATAAATGCTGGCATTGGTATTATTTTTAGTATAATTATTGCTGTAGTTGTCTTAATTAAAGGAGAAGCTATTTTAAGGCTTATACAAAATGAAATTGTACTAAATATGTTTCCCGCTGCATTGGTTTTACTCTTATGTTTAATTAATGGTACAAATGTAATTTCAGCACCTTCTATATCACTTGAAGGTGAAAACTTGTGGATAGCGCAATCATTACCTGTAACAGGACGAACAATTCTGATATCGAAAGTAATAGCTCATTGTATCGTATGTCTCCCGGCAACATTTTTAGTTTGGTTTGCAATAAATTTTGTTTATGATATGAGTATTTCGTTCCGTATATTTGCTTTGATTTTGTCGTCGCTTATGGTTATATTTATGGCATTACTTGGGGTGATCTTAAATTTGAGATTTCCAAAATTTGATTTTATTAATGTAACAGCAGCAGTGAAACAAAACGTATCAGTTTTACTGGCAATGGTGATACCAATAGTTATGCTGGAGTTATTTGCATGCATATATATATTTATTTTTATGAAGTTTTTGGCTGTCCAATACTATTTGGGAATTATGTGCTTGATTATTTTAATGACTATTTTGTATATGTATGGATTTATAAATCGAAATGGCGACAGATTGTTTAGTTTCCTGAAAAATAAAGAAGACTAACGTATGATTTAGATGCTTAGAACCTATTATTATCTTGATGTTAATATTCATAATAGTAATATTCAGGTATATTATAAAATATAATTCTACTTAATCAATCATAGCAGCATTGGTTATATTTCTCCACAAAAGTGTGAGGATTTAGCTAGTGGTCTGTAACGTATATTGTTTATGGTGTGCAGACCACAAACAGAGGAAGTGGATTTGTAAAGCTTTTGAATAACACTATGAAAAAGAAGCTTTACAAACCACTAGAGAGATTGTGTAGAAGTTTAACTTTTTATGTCTATTATATTGACATAAATCTAAAATGTTGTTGATTTATAAAAAGAATTTTGATATTATAGTTACAGCAATATTTAGTAAATTTGAGTATGTTTGTATAAAAAATATATGTAACAAGGAGGATAAAATGCTCAATCTTGATTATAAACTTTTATTACCTCTATTGATTATAGAGTTGGTATTGAAATTAATTGGTTTAATTGATCTGGCACGAACTGAAAAGGAAAGAATTCGTGGAGGAAGTAAATTATTGTGGGTTATATTGATTTTATTAGTAAGTATTTTCGGGACTATAATTTATTTTATTTTTGGTAAGAAAAATCAGGAGAATAACCAGTAATATATGTGACTTTTTGAGAAATATGCTATTTTTCAATTCTTCATATTTGTAAATATGAAGAATTGTTGCTGTAAAGCTGCATTTCTCACAACAAAAGAGCGATATATTCAAAAAAAATTTGGTTTCATTACTCAAAACATATTGACCGTTATGTTTGAGTAGTGTATCTTTTTTTGCATTAAAATATTGGGAAATAAAAGATAAAACCTGATTAACTAAATTATTAGGAGATGTTTTATATGAAGAAATATTTTGTTTTTTGTTACACTATTCTTTTTCTTTTGATTTGCGGATGTTCAATAGATAATTATAAAGTCATATCAGGTGAGGTTAAATCATATAATACCGAGGATATTTTATTTGATATTCCAGTTGGAATTGACCAGATATATGTGAGTCAATGGGAGCAGATTAAACTGGGTGATAAACTTGTAAAAGTAGATTTGAGTGAAGTAGAGGAGCAAATTACTGATAATGAAAATCAACTAAAAATCGAGAATTTGGAATTGGAACGATTGAACCAAGCCTATGAAAATATCAAGAACAACTTAGAAATTATCAATAAGGAAAAAGAAGTAATAAATAAGCAGATAAAGGTTTTGAATAATAGATTAGAACTTATTGATTCTAATGAATTATTGGAGCTCAAACAAATTCTAAATAACATATCTGCTGCTGAGAATTCATATGTAAAATCAGAAGAGGAATTAGAATCAAATCGTGTTTTATTCAACTCAGGTGCTATTTCTAAATCTCAGCTAAAAAGTTATATTGATACTGTAGATAAAAATAAACAAACAGTTGAAGATTTGAAAATATCCTTTGAGAGTTTAAAGCAAAACTTTACGAACGAAACTAATCAAGCATTGCTGACTTATCAAGAGCAACTTTATTCCATTGAAAAATCAGAAGCTGATTTTGACGATGCGCAAATTTTGATTCAGAAAGAAAAGATATTGCAGATTGAGGCTAAAATTCAGTCTTTAAAATCTAAAATAGAAAGTATAAACATGGATCAAAATATAATAGTAAACAATGCTGTTGAAAATGCTTCTATAACAGAAATATATGTAAATAAAGGCAGTAATATTGCCTCTTGCCAAACTATTTTAAGTATTACTGATATAGATGCTTTGTATATAGAGGCATATTTACCGGAATACTATTCTGAAGGAATAAGGATTGGTACGGAAGTTATTATTATACCATATGCTGATAATTCTAGGCAGATGACAGGCACAATTAAAGAAATATCCAGTATTGCTGTTGACAGAGATGGCGAAACAGTTTTGCCAATAAAAATAGAATATAAAGATTCTGACAAATTCTTACTTCCAGGCTTTGGTGTTGATGTAAAGATTGCCAGAAAAAAATAAATAACTCAACTTTAGCACATTTTTAATGTGGAAAAGTTGAGTAAATAATTTATACTTATTTGAAAGGGGATTTGTAATCGGTGTATGCAATTCAAACAAAACAACTGAAAAAAGTGTATAAAAATAAAATAGCTGTAAACGATTTGAATATTAATGTACCACATGGTTCTGTTTATGGATTTCTTGGACCTAATGGCGCTGGTAAAACTACAACAATACGTATGCTTACAGGTCTTGCCAAACCAAGTGGTGGAGAAATATATGTTTCATCCAATAAGGTACTTTTTAACAGCACAAAATATAAATATGACCTTGGGTTTGTTTCTGATGTCCCATCATTTTTTAAATGGATGACTGCCTATGAGTACTTGGTTTTTTGTGGTAGAGTGTATAACATAAAAAGTTCTATAATAAAGGAAAGAGCAAAACAATTACTCAACATGGTCAATCTTGAAAAAAACAAAAAAACAGTAGGGAGCTATTCTAGAGGAATGAAGCAGAGACTTGGAATTGCTCAGGCTTTGATTCACAGACCTAAAGTTATAATATTAGATGAACCTACATCTGCCCTTGACCCAATTGGAAGAAAAGAAGTTTTAGACTTAATTAGAAAGTTATCAAGTGAAGTTACAGTTTTTTTTTCTACACACATACTAAATGACGTAGAAAATATTTGTGATAAGGTGTGTGTGTTAAATCAAGGGAATCTGATACTGGAAGATTCTATTATTAATTTAAAGAGTAAATATTATAAATCAAGCTTTTATATTGAGACATCAGTTC
>CAYYEC010000092.1:0-10589 GCA_964470745.1 uncultured Eubacteriales bacterium
CTTTAGGACAGCTCTCAACTACTTATATAAATTTGCATATGATTTTTATCGTTACCATATTAGCTGTATGTAACAGGTATAACTAATAATAGATTGTTACTTTTTTGTCTATATTTTTTGCAATAAACATTTTACATTTTTTAATCAAATATTGCAAAATAATATACCTCTGTTTATATGTTGCTTATTTCTTTCATGTAATATCTTTAATGCAACTATTTATCAAATAAAAATACCATAAACTCAATGACATACTTTCAATCATGGCACTTATAAGGATTTGAAGAAATATTTCTCCTTTTTCTTAAAAGTTTTATCGCAAAATACAAAAGTGATATGCCAACAAATAAATTCAAAATACTTACAACTTCCTTTGGTAAAAAATCTTTAGTCAGGCTTCCTATCAATGCAATTATAGTTTGACTAAAGAGTGTTGGAACTACTACACCAATTCCAAAAAGTATTAAATCTTTTCTAATCATATTTTCTTCAGCAACCTTTGATGCAAATACTCCAGTCCAAAATAATATTGTCAATGGATTTGAAGCAGTTATAATAAGACCTAATATAAAAGCATTATTTAACTCGTTTTCTACTGTAATTTTTGTTGAAAGTACTGAATTTATAATTTCTATTCCAAATACACCAAGTATTATATTAATTCCGAATGCTATAAGTATAATGGCTCCAAATATTTGAAAGATAGACTTCACCTTATCTTTTTCTAATAACGAAGCAATGCCTAACATTGCTAAAAGTATGTAGAGTGCATCAATAAAAGTAACTGCAAAAGCACTCATTTCTGCCTGGATAAAGCCATTGTTGCTAGCCATATTAAAAACAAATATGCTTACTGGACCCACAGCAATCTGTAACAGCATCCCAAATTTAAAACCCTTAAAAAACATTTTATACACCTCTTAAATATTAATATCTTCTTTTAACGTTGAAAGAGTTAAAACGCCATTTGACTGCCGTCTGCACCATCATAAAAATATCCATCAATATCCTTTGTATTTTGTTCCTTGCTGCTAATATGATTTTTCTTATTTTTCATAAACTCTGGAAAATCTCTCATAATTAACTCGCCTTAATCAAATACGCAACATACTCCTTTTCTAAATGATAGCCTAATTTTTCTGCCAATGCCACAGACTCTCTGTTTGCAGCATCCCAACTTGGGTAAAGACCTCTATTTAAACATTCAAGAATTAGTTTTGAAGCACACACAAGTGCCAATCCTTTTCTTCGATAGTCTTCTATTGTATCTACTTCAATTTCTATTCCCTTATCATATATCGTATATGAGGACGCACCAGAAACAGGTTTATTATTATGAAGCACTACGAAACCAAGCCCATATCTTTCGAAATCACTAAAAATAGGAAATTGAGAACATAAATCTTTTAACCATTCTTCATTCTGAATCTTCTTGTATATTTCCTCATCTATCTTCCTAATGCTATATTCAGATGGGAGTTTTTCTATAAATGAAAATAGTTTTTTTCTATCAAATATATCTGGTTCCTTTTTAATTGCATAACGCATAAATTTTTCGGAGTTGTGGTTATGTTCCTGCTCAATCAAATCTGACCACTCATCATTTTGTGGTATCATTATTATAGATTTCGAAGGATAGTACTCGGGAATATTCTTTACCAGTTCTCTATTTGGCACACCTGCGAAGAAGCAGAAATCCCCCGTAATGATTTGCGCTGATTTTGGATTCTGAATCTCATCTACCCAAGCATTTCCCATATATCCTTGCAAACACGACCATAAAAGTGTTTCGTTCCAACCATCAAAAATTTGACCAATTCTATGCATATCTTTTTTTTTCAAACAAAACATTGTGGCATCCTCCAATTTTGTCAAATAAATAATTTAAATTGCGCTTTATCTAACTATTACGATACATGATTTAAATAAAGTTGACAAATCAGTCTACTTTTTTAACAGAAACCTCCCATAAAATCTTTGGTAGTCTGTACCTATCCATCTGGTATTCACTTATATGTCTAAATTTCCATCCTTGAAACAGCCTTTCAATTTGTTCTCTGTTAAAAAATCTCTTCATCTTCCCCTCAACCGCATAATAATTCTCTTCAATTATGTCCCCTTGTCCTGCGCCGTGGTTGACATCCTTTATAGAATTCAACCTGCATAGAAGATATCCATCAGATGACAAGACTCTCTTTATATCATTAACTATACTCACTGTATCCTTCCAGTAGAAATAATGAAGGCTCAAGTCTGCAACAATAACCTTTGCGCTTATATTTTCAAAAGGAAGACCTTCCAAAATATCCATAACCATTGTTTCTACCCCTGGAACGAACTCTTTGACATTATCTATTGCTACCTCTGAAATATCACAAGAAATTACTTTATAGCCTCGCTCCGAAAGGTAGAGACTGTCGCTACCCCGTCCACAACCCAAATCAACAATTGGTGTATCCTTCGATAATTTTAAAATATCACTGTATTTATCCAGCCATAAATCATATTTTGGTTTTTTAGGAGTAAATTTTATATAATCACTATTCCAATGCTCCTTCTGTATATTCATTGACATTATCTCCTTCAGCAATTCATCCATACATGCTTATAAATTTTAAAAATCCAAATATCTTCTGAGTTTACCAGCGTTAATGGCATGATAAGATATGCCCTCTTTTTGTATCAACTGCTTTTCAATGCCATTCTTAGAACATATGTAATGAACTTTATACCCAAGTTGCTGTAGTTTTGGTATTAAAGCAATATTGGGAGTAACATGCCCTGATGAGCCTCCACCTGTTAATAATAACTTTCATACTATTGCTCCTCTATATTTATACTCATAATTTTCCAAAATGTTATTGATTTTGACACTTATAAACCAATATTACTTATTAAACCTTTATATGTTCCACTCCCCGGAAATCCTTCTCTAACTAAATCACTGAATTTCTCACTAAATCCATACTGGCTCAACAACTTTATAGAAACCATCTCAACACTTTTAATTGGATTCGCGTCTTCTTCAGGCTCATAGCCAAGTACCATACATCCTCCTATACGCCTCACTAAAAAGGTAACATGTACAACATGCCTGCTTTGGTCAATACAGTCACATATATATAGTAACTTTTCTACCTGAACTTCTAATCCTGTTTCTTCCTTAACCTCTCTGATAATACACTGTTCAAGCGTTTCTCCAATTTCAAGAGTTCCTCCTGGAAGTGACCAACTACGTCTTTCCGACACCTTTTGCTCTACTAAAAGTATTTTATCTTCCTCTATCAGTACTGCTGTTGCTCTAATTCTTGGATTCACTAAACCACCCCCATAAATACAAAAACCCCACAGAACCACTCAAAAGAGTGACTCCGAAGGGTTATACCCGTTCGTGTAGGACTTTCATAATCCCTATGCTGCTCACAATAGTGCTGAAGCATACTCACTTTTTAGGTATTATTACATATATTTCCCATATTGTCAATACCGTTTAGCCATTTATTTTCTGAACTGGAACTGTATTTCAGTGATATATTCATTCTGGTCTGAAGTTATGTTCCTACCAGGAGAGTCAATATATTTTTTACAAGTTTTTCTTATATAAAGCAAAAAACATCGAGAATATTTATCACAAACTGATATAATAAACTTAAGTCTGGGAGGTGGGCAAGCAATACCATGGATTACTTAATAAAATTTAGCAGCAATGATCTGGAAGCATAAAAGTAAGTCCAAAGCATTGCTATCGTAGTTTCTATTGTTAATTCTTATAGCCCATTTCTTTCGGTGATTTAGTTTTCTCCTACATAAACCAAGTCTTTTTCGCTGTTGTGGTTTTTAATATTAGACTTTGTTTATTAGTGCCTGTTTAAAATTTTCACCTTAAAACTATTATCTTCAATACTAATAAACTTCCCGAGTATAGATATTCTATTATCTACATTTAAACAATTCCAATAATACTCAACTGTTTTATCGATGTCATTATACAATTCCAATTCAAGCGGTTCACCTATAAATGAAGGTAATGGGCTTCCATCACCAGCATAAGTATGAATACAGTGACCTACACCTGGAACAGCCCTTTCATAATTGAAAAAATACCGGATACAAAATTCTGGAGTATTATTAAAGGATTTAAGTATTGAAAGACTATATGCATATTTTGAATCTTTCAAATTTATTATTCCTGAAATTCGCGGTGTAAAGTTTGGAGAGTCAGGTTCAAAGCACCTTGTATTCAAAGCCTTTTCAAAATCCCCGCTATTTCTTATGGCATCATAAATTGTATCCGTCTGATCTCCATTAGAGGCAATGTGGAAATTGCCATAGTGCTTTATAGGATAATATATAATAAGCGATGGGTCAACTATTTTACTTTCATCAAATGCTTTAGTTCTTATAAATCCATTATCATTTTCAAATACCCTGTTCCTACTATTTTCACTTCTTCCCATTATCCAATAAACTTGGATATAATACTTTGAATCTGGACTCATACCAATAATAATACCTCTACCAGGGTACACATTATTCTTAAGGTTTTCTATGTTTTTCTTTATATTTTGTTGCAATATCATTTATCTGTACTCCTTTATAAATTAATCAACCTTTTTTGATTTTAATAAATCTAATTTTAAATGCTGTTTTCATACTAATAAACAAAAACATGTTCACATTATATCACATTACATCCGAACTCATCCATAGTTTAGTAGAATATCCGTCTTATTGATTGAAATATTTGAAATAACCTCATCTCCATCAATATAGGAATAACAGACACACCTGTCATTCCAGCAGTCATTTTGATACCACTTTTCAAAATCAATTCCAAAAACGAGATTTGCAAGACGGTTAAAACTAAGCCTGTAGTTTTCCATGTTTTTATAATCATAAATCAACTCATATTCTTTCATAAATTCATTTCCTTTCTGGCAGCAAATATAGCCCCATTATCTTTTTCATAAATGATATTAATTGCATTAAAACCTGTTGTGCTTAAAATTCTCTTCTGGGTTTTTATTGAAAAAGGAATGTCAATGTGATAACTCTCTCCTTCTTTCAATACTCCTGATTTCTAAATCTCTATGTATCTTTTCAGTCTTTCTTTCTCTTCCTGCCAAGAAAAAGATTTAATATAATTAATTTTAATTTATGTGATCTCATTAAAGATTTTCTCCGCTACAACGATAAAATTTCCAGTAGTAGTTTCCTTCGCAGCCAATTCATGCAAACTGGAATAATCATAACCGTCAACAAAGCTTACATTTGAAAAACCCGCCTCAATAAGCAATCTATATATACTTTTTTTACTAACAAACCGTCTGTATGTCTTTATTTCATCGGATATTTCTTCTTGAGTGAAAATTTGTATTCTCTCTTCGATTTCACCTGTCATCTTTCTTTTGTCTTTCATCAAAACCTTTAATCCATTAAGAAAATATCTTTTTTCATTACTCCACTTATCCTCAAGCTCTGGCTTTGCCATTGTCAACGGATAAAACAAATCAATTGCTATAATTCCATTGGGTTTCATGGATTCAAACACATTTTTTAAAAAGCTTAATTGATCATACTCACGGGTAATATAATTAAAGGTATAAAAAGTTACCAATACCCTGTCAAACTGTTTTGAAATAGAAGACTTAGTAAAATTATGTTTGATTAACTTCAGCATTCCATCTTCATTATAACTGCTTAATTTCTTTTCCGCTATGGACATCATAGCATCTGAAATGTCTACACCCGTCATCCTATGCCCCGAATCCAGCAGTGGTTTTAGCAATCGTCCAGTTCCACTTCCAATCTCAATGATTTCCTCAGCTCCCTCACATATTTTAAAATATGCAGGAATATCCTTCATAAAGTCCTGAACATACATATCATAAAATTTTGCAAATCTTTTATAGGTATCCTCTGCTATCATAATGGAAACTCCCTTTCTTTTATTTGAGATCATTCTGTCAAAGTAGATTTAAATCCGCCAATCATGTCTATTCTTCCCATATATTATGCCATCCCTTAATATAATAATAGATAAGCTTCAAAATATAAAACCCTCCCGAATCACTCGCAAGAGTGACTCCGAAGGGCTATAACCGTTCCTATAGGACTTTCATGACCCCATGCTGAAACATACTCACTTTTTAGGTATTATTACATATATTCCCCATATTGTCAATACAGTTTAGCCATTTGTTTTCTGAACCGGAAACTGTATTTCAGTGATGTATTCATTCTGGTCTAAAGTTATGTTCCTATCAAGAGATTCAATATATATTTTACAAGTTTTTCTTATATAAAGCAAAAAACATCGAGAATATTTTTTACAAACTGATATAATAAACTTAAGTCTTGGAGGTGGGCAAGCAATAATTTGTGATTGAAAATGTTTCAAGAACGGTTGCCCTATTGATAATTGATGAAATAAGAGAATCCAGAGCATTGTTATTTTTTATGCATAGATTTGGTCTCAACGCAGCCCTGCAATACCCCAAGTACAGAATTCACAGCATTTCCAGTTCTACTCACATCCATAGCATTTATATATTTATCTTTGTTTCTATATACTTCTCTAATTTTACTCACCAAGGATTCTTCTGTTAACTGTTCCTCCATTAACACACGGCTAATTCCTTGTTTTTCAAAGGATTGAGCATTCAGAATCTGGTCTCCTCTACTTGCATTTTTTGATAGAGGAATTAACAAATTGGGTTTCCTTAAAGCAAGTATTTCAAACAATATAGTTGCTCCTGCCCTGGATACTACTATATCAGCCAACGTAAAAATATGTGGTTGTTCTTCATTGATATATTCAAACTGTTTGTATCCTTTAACGCATTCAAAATCAAGATTTGTATTACCTTTCCCACATATATGGCATATTTGAAAGTCTTTTAGCAAAACATCCAAGGAGTTTCTAATTGCCTTATTAATACTTTCAGAACCCTGACTACCTCCTATTACCATCAAAACAGGCTTTGTATCAGTAAATCCACAGATTTTACTTCCAATGCTTCTATCACCATGCAGAATCTCTTCCCTTATCGGTATGCCTGTTAAAACTCCTTTATCTTCAGGTACATGCTGCTCAGACTCGGGAAAAGTAAAACATACTTTGCTTGCAAAAGGCATCGATAGTCTATTAGTGAGACCCGGGGTCATATCCGACTCATGAATAACAATTGGGACTTTCCTTACCCAAGCCGCCCATACAACAGGACAGGAAACAAATCCGCCTTTACTAAATACAATATCAGGCTTTAGTTTTTTAATTATGGATAATGATTGGCAGAAACCATCCATAACTCTGAATACATCAGTTAGATTTTTAAAATCCAAATATCTTCTGAGTTTACCAGCGTTAATGGTATGATAAGATATGCCCTCTTTTTGTATCAACTGCTTTTCAATGCCATTCTTAGAGCCTATGTAATGAACTGTATATCCAAGTTGTTGAAGTTTAGGTATTAAAGCAATATTTGGAGTAACATGTCCTGATGAGCCTCCGCCCGTTAATACAATAACTTTCATACTATTGCTCCTCTATATTTTCTACTCATAATTTTCCAATTAATTCTAAGTATATCATTTAGTACTTTATTCAGCAAGAAGAAAAGTAGAGTATCATTTCAGACATCCTTAGCATCGCTATTAAACCAGTTTACCAAATATACATAAGTTCATCCCTATACTATAGCGTATACGCAAAAAACACTAGCCTTAAAAGCCAGTGTTTCTGATATTTAATCTGAGTAAGTCTATAAGCCGGGTTCTGTATTTGACGATCATCTATCTAGGCCATGCATTTCTGCACAGCTCAAGCCACCTATAGGAACTGGCGGGCAACCAATATGTTCCTTTATGCGGTGTTGCTCCAGGTGGGGTTTACATAGACCGACAAGTCGCCATGTCGCTGGTGAGCTCTTACCTCACCTTTCCACCCTTACCTTAGTGTGAGTTAAAATATTACTTACTCTTTTTCACGTAGACTGAATTATTCATTCAGTCTGGCAGTGAAAATTTAGAGGAAGTTATATTTTAACGGTCACTTATTACTAAGGCGGTATATCTCTGTTGCACTTTCCTTAAAGTCACCTTCACCGGGAGTTACCCGGCACCCTGCCCTATGGAGCCCGGACTTTCCTCGAGTACGACCTTTCGGTACTGTACTCGCGATCATCTGGCTTACTCAAATCTAATGTATGGCAACACACCTTTGTGAATAAAAAGTATTTCTTTTAACATTAAGGAATGTCCCCACATAATATTAATTTTTTACAACTGTATTATTATAACGTCTATAATACCTTATGTCAAACAAATTTAAATGGGTCTCTTTCCACATTATTACTGAATACATCCAATTCTTTAAATTCATTTGAAATCAGTTCAACCACTCTTGATATAAGCACCTTTTCTGTATTAAAATGCCCTGCATCAATTACACACAGTCCAGCATCTAGCATATCCATAGCATCATGGTACTTAATATCTCCAGTAACCAATACATCCGCCTTTTGTTTCAAAACAGGTGCAAAATCATTGTCAAAGCTGCCGCAAAATACTGCAACCTTATTTATTTTCTTATTAACATCTCCGATTAATCTGACTTTATCCACTTCTAACTTATTTTTCACATTAGTAATAAATTCTTCTAAACTTAAAGGATTTTTTAAATTACCCACCTTACCCAAGCCATATTCTTTTCCACCTATTTTCATATCAAATATGTCATATGCAACTTCTTCATATGGGTGCGATCTTTTCATTACATTTATTACGTCCCTTAATTTTGCCTCTGGAACAATTGTCTCCAGTCTATATTCATCTACCTTTTCCAAATTTCCTTTTTGTCCTATATAAGGATTTGTACCTTCTAATGGCATAAATGTTCCTATGCCCTTTGTCATGAATGTGCAGTTACTATAATTTCCAATCCAACCAGCGCCTTTATCACACATAGCCGTTCTTACCTCTTCTACACTTTCTGCAGGCACATACACTATTACTTTATATATCTTTTCAATCCAATGTTTTTTTAAATTAGAAATATTTTTCAAATTTAATGCCTGAGCTAAAAAATCATTTACCCCTCCGAAAGTAGTATCCAGATTTGTATGAGCTGAATACACACTAATATTATTTTGAATTAATTTATAAATGATATTACCTTTTACATCATCAGAAACTATTTTCTTAATTCCTCTAAATATGATTGGATGATGTGATACAATCAAGTCTACTCCTTTTTTAATTGCTTCTTCCACTACGTCCATAGTAACATCAAGACATACCATAACTCTACTTATATCACGACTCTTGCTTCCAATTAATAAACCTACATTATCATAGGATTCAGCAAGATAATCTGGTGAATATATATTAAAAAAATCTATTATATCTTTACATTTTATGCTCATAATTACCTCCCACTTTTAAATTAAAAGCCTTTTATATTCTTTTAATAGAAAATTATATTTTTCAAGTTCATCATTTGTATTTTCAGATTTTCTTAATCCTCTAATTATTTTTTCAGTTTGTTTTATTCTTTGTTGAAGCATTCTACTTAATAATGGATCCTTATTGTCTATAAGCTTTTTACCTATATATAAGTTAATCCTATCTATCTCTTCTACTTTACCTGTCCATTTAGTTGTAAATACATTATATATTTTTTCCTCTTCTGCAACTAATTCTTCTTCTAATATTTCAAAACCATTCTTATTTAAGAATTCTCTAACTACTTCTGTTGCATACATTGACTGAATAATTATAGCTTTAAATTTTTTCGTCTTTTCCATATCATTTTCTAAAATTTCACGTATTAACACTCCACCCATGCCAGCTATAACTACAATATCGCATTCATTGTCTTTTATATTTTCAAACCCACTTCCCATTCTAGCTTCAATTGAATCTTGAAGATCATTCTTTTCTATGTTCCTTTTTGCTCTCTCTAATGGACCAACCTTCACATCAGAAGCTATCACTCTTTTGCATATATTTTTTTTAATCAAATATATTGGCAGATATGCATGATCTGTGCCAACGTCGCATAAGCTACTACATTTTGGCACCATATTGGCTATTAACTTCAATCTCCCTTTTAACTCCATATTTTTCTCCATTTTTCTTTACATTACTAATATAAAATCTCATTAATACATATTATATATATAACTATTATTTTAAATTCATTATAAGGAGGAACCCTCTATATGACCTCAAAATTTAGTGATAAACTAAAAAAAGATATCGAATCATCCTCAAATACTATTATACCAAAATTTCTTGTTAATTCCAGTGCTAACAGTGACAATCCTTTGACAACCAATTTTTCAGAATCTAATCAAAGGCCAGAAAATTATTCTTGGGATAATTTTATAGAAAAAAGGAAGTAATAAAGATATCTTTATTACTTCCTTTTTGGTGGGCCTTCAGGGACTCGAACCCCAGACCTACCGGTTATGAGCCGGTTGCTCTAACCAACTGAGCTAAAGGCCCTTGTGGCTCCTCAAGTTGGACTCGAACCAACGACCCTGCGGTTAACAGCCGCATGCTCTACCAACTGAGCTATTGAGGAA